>JBDGSZ010000005.1:0-8193 GCA_042217265.1 Haloferacaceae archaeon | reverse complement strand
ACTCGTGGTCGAACTCCTCGCAGATCTCCCGGATGCTCCGCTGGACCAGCCGCTGTTCGTCGGTCAGGTCCGCTTCGAGGCGCGCGGGCATGCGTGGGCCTGAGGCACGTCGGCGGTTAAACCCGCCGATGACGGGCGCCTCGGCGTCAGTCCCCGCCCGCCCGCACGAGCAGGTCCACGACCGCCGTCCCATCGTCGGTCAGCACGACCGGGTTGCAGTCCAGTTCCGCTACGTCCTCGCGCTCGGCGATCAGCCGCGAGACCGCCGCGACGACGTCCGCCAGGTCATCGAGCGCGCCGTCGACGCCCGCCTCGGCCGCCAGCGCCGGGAGCCGGGTCCGGCCGACCGCGTCGCGCGCCTCGGCCGCCGAGACGGGGGCGACCAGGTTGGCGGTGTCGTCGAGCGCCTCGACGAACCGCCCGCCGGTCCCGACGGTCACGACGGGGCCGAAGTCCGGGTCCCGCGACGCGCCGACCAGCGCCTCCACCCCCCCCGCGACCTGTGGCTGGACGAGGACGCCCTCGACGTCGGCGTCGGGGTCGTGGTCCGCGACCGCGTCGCGGATCCCCGCGTACGCGTCCCGGACGGCCGCCGCGGCGTCGAGGTCGGTCCGGACCGCCCCGATCCGCCCGCGGTGGGGCACGTCCGTCGAGTCGACTTTGCAGGCGACGGGAAAGCCCAGTTCGGCCGCGGCCGCGGCGGCCGCGTCGGCGCCGTCGACGAGGCGGGTCGGGACGGTCTCGACCCCGTAGGCCGCGAGCAGGTCCGCCGCGTCGCGCCAGGGCTGGACGCCGTCCCCGAGCGTCGGCCCCGCGGGCTCGCCGGCCTCGATGTCCGCGACGGCGTCGAGGCGGGCCCGGGACTCGCGGGCCTCGACCAGCGAGGCGAGGGCGTCGACGGCGCGCGCCGGGTCGTAGAACAGCGGCGCCTCGGCCCGCAGGCGCTCGTAGGGCTGTGGGTCGTTGAGCTCGTCGGGCTCCTTCCGGCCGGTCCACAGCAGGGCGACGGGGGCGTCGGCCTTCGCCACGGCGTCGATCAGGTCGTCGGCCACCTCGTCGGCCCGGTCGTCGACCGCCGAGAGGCCGACGGCGATGAGGTATGCGTCGAACCGCTCGTCGGCGAACAGCAGGTCGGTTATCTCCGGCAGGACCTGGGCGCCGTAGCCGCGGATGTCCGCGGGGTTGTGGAGTTCGCCGAACGTGAGCAGGTCCTCCATGTCAAGCAGCGCCGCCTCAGTGTCCGGCGAGAGCGGGGGGAGGTCGAGCCCCCGGTCGTCCGCGAGGTCGGCGAGCAGGGTGGCGAGGCCGCCGCTGGTCGAGGCGACGCACACGCGGTTCGAGGCCGGCGGGTCGAAGGCGGCGTGGACGCTCGCCCGGTCGAGCAGGTCGGGGACGTCCTCGACCCGCTCGACGCCGGCCTGGTGGAGCGCGCCGTCCCAGACCGCGGCGCTCCCGACGAGCGACCCGGTGTGGGACGCGGCGGCCGCCTGCGCGACCTCCGAGCGGCCGATCTTCGTGGCGAGGACCGGCGTCCCCGAGCGGGTGGCCTCCCGCGCGACCTGGACGAACCGCCGCGGGTCCTCCAGGCCCTCGATGTAGGTACAGATCACGTCCACCGCGGGGTCGTCGGCCATGTACTCCACGTAGTCGGTCAGGGTCTGGTCGGCCTCGTTGCCCGTCGAGACGACGTAGGCGAAGTCGACGTCCTCGTCGGCGGCGCGGTCGAAGAAGGTGGTGAAAGCGAGCGCCCCGGAGTGGCTGACGAGGCCGATGTTCCCGGGCTCGGGCCGCCGGGAGCAGGTACTCGTGAGGACCGTCCCTGCGCGGGCGTTCGCCAGGCCGATGCAGTTCGGCCCGCAGACGCGCACGTCGTGTTCCCGCGCCGTCTCGGCGAGGTCGGCCTCCAGTTCCCGGCCGCGCTCGTCGGCCTCGCCGAACCCCGCGGTGAGGACGAGCGCCGCCGGCACGCCCATCTCGCCCGCCTCGGCGACCACCTCGACCACGTGGTCGCGGGGGATGGAGACGACCGCGAGGTCGACGACCTCGGGCAGGTCGCCGACGGCGTCGTAACACTCCCGGCCCCAGGCCTCGTCCCGGCCCGGGTTGACGGGGTAGACCGTTCCCTCGAAGCCGTACGAGAGCAGGTTGTCCATCAGGCGCGAGGAGTACCACGAGTCCGGGCTGGCGCCCACGACGGCCACGGAGTCCGGGTCCAACAGCGGGTCGAGGTCCGATCGGTCGCGCATACCCGGGGTGCGCGGACCGGCCGTAAAAAGCCCGACGGGTCGCGGACCCGGACCGCGCCCCCTGAGTATCGAATCCGATAACTGGGGGCGAACGGTTAAGAGCGTGGGCCGTCCGACTCCAGACATGGACGGACTCACGTCCGAACCGGGAACGACGACCGACGAGGTCGCGGCGGACGCCGTCTTCACGCCGGCGGTGGACTTCTTCCTCCTGCTGTGTCTGGTGACCGGCGTCGCGGCGGCCCTGGTCATCCTCCTGTAGTCCCGTACACATTTGTGGGTGTGCCCCTATGTGGCCCACGTGTCGGGCTCGACGGGGTGGCTCGGGGTCGTTCGGGGCCGGCAGTCGCTTCTCTGGGCGACGGCGGTCCTGTGCTACGGGGTCGGGGACGGCGTGACGACGTTCCTCGGGCTCCGGCGCGAGACGGTCGTCGAGGCCGGTCCGGTCGCGCTCCGGGCGCTCGAGCACGCCGGGTTCGGCGGCGTGGTGCTGGTGAAGCTGGCGCTCTTCGCCGCGGCCTTCGCCGCCTGGCGGACCGTCCGAACCCCCGGCCGGGCGGCCATCCCGCTCGCGCTCGCGGTCACGGGCGCGCTGGTCACGGCGTGGAACGCGGGCGTCCTCCTGTCCTGACGCGGGTCTCCCGGTTTCCCGGGACCGAAGCCTTATCTCGGCGACGGGGGTATTCCGACGCATGCAACCGCGGTCGGCCGACGCGGAGCGCGGGTCCGGGGCCGACGCCGGGCGGGACGCCATCCACGTCCTCCACGTCGACGACGACCCGGACTTCCGCTCGCTGGCCGCCGAGCTGATCGAGCGCGCGGACGAGCGGTTCGAGGTGGCGGGCGCGGGCGACGCCGACGAGGGCCTGGAGCGGCTGTCGTCGGACCCGGTCGACTGCGTCGTGAGCGACTACGAGATGCCCGGGCGGGACGGCATCGAGTTCCTCCGGGCCGTCCGGGAGGAGTACCCGGACCTCCCCTTCGTCCTGTTCACCGGGAAGGGGAGCGAGGGGGTGGCGAGCGAGGCCATCTCGGCCGGCGTCACCGACTACCTCCGCAAGGGGACCGGCACCGACCAGTACGCGCTGCTCGCCAACCGGGTCCGTAACGCGGTCGAGTCCCGCCGGGCCAGGCGGCGGGCCGAGCGACAGGAGCGCATCAACGACCTCATCCGCGACATCAACCGCCGGCTCGTCGAGGCCGAGACCGCGGACGCCATCGAGGAGACGGTCTGTGAGGCGCTTGCGGGCTCCGAGTCCTACCGGTTCGCGTGGATCGGCGAACCCGACCCGGAGACCGAGGAGGTCGTCCCCCGGACGGCCGCCGGCGACGCGGCGTCGTACCTCGACGAGGTGACGATCAGGTACGACGACACGCCCGAGGGCCGGGGCCCGGGCGGCCGCGCGGTCCGGACGGGCGAGGTCCAGGTCGCCAGGTCCATCCCGGAGGACGACTCGTTCGCCCCGTGGTCCGAGACCGCGGAGCGGTACGGCTACCGGTCGGTCGTCGTCCTGCCGCTGACCGTCGACGAGGACCTCCACGGCGTCCTGGCCATCTACGCCGCCCGGGCCGGGGCGTTCGACGAGCACGAGCGGACGGTCCTCTCGGAACTCGCCGAGACCGTCGGCGAGGCCCTCGCCGCGGCCGCGGACCGCCGCCGGCTCGAGCGG
Source organism: Haloferacaceae archaeon (assembly GCA_042217265.1). Classification (GTDB taxonomy): domain Archaea; phylum Halobacteriota; class Halobacteria; order Halobacteriales; family Haloferacaceae; genus CAZMLQ01. The sequence goes on along the minus strand of JBDGSZ010000005.1, from coordinate 4,277 downwards.
TACGAGACCATCCTCGAGGTGCTCGACGACGGGGTCTACGCCCTCGCGTCGGACGACACCATCGTCTACGCCAACGGGCGGTACGCGGCGATGAAGGGGGTCGACCGCGAGACGCTTCTCGGCACCGACATCTACGAGTGGGCGACCGAGGAGGCCACGGAGCGGATCGGCGACGCCCGCGCCGAGGTCCGCTCCTCGGGTCGGACCGTCGGAACCGTCGAGTACGAGTTCCTGACGGGCGAGGGCGAGCGGTTCCCCGTGGAACTGCGGTTCGTGAACCTCGACGGGGTGGCTGGGGACATCGACCGCGCCGGCGTCATCCGCGACGTGACCGATCGCAAGGAGCGCGAGCGGACCCTCGAACGACTCCAGGCGTACACCCGGGACCTCCTCCGGGCCGAGACCAGGGAGGAGGTGGCCGCGATGACGACGGACGCGATCCGGGAGGCGCTCGGCTACCCGCGGACCCTCGTGCGCCTGGTCAGCGACGACGGGACGGCGCTCGAGCCCGTCGCCGTGACCCCCGAGGCCGAGGCGATGCTCGGGGAGCGCCCGGTCTACCGGGTCGGCGAGGGGACCGCCGGGGAGGCCTTCGCCGCCGGCGAGACGCTGGTCTACGACGACGTCGGGGAACTCGACGACGGCTACGACCGCGGCGACGCCGCGGCGTCGATGTTCGTCCCGCTGGGCGAGTACGGGGTGTTGAGCGTCGGCGACCCGGAACCGGAGGCGTTCGACTCGGCCGACGTCCACTTCGCGGAGGTCGTCGCCGCGACCGCCGAGGCCGCGTTCGACCGCGTCGAAGAGACCGAGGCCCGGAAGCGCCACAACGAGCGCCTGGAGGAGTTCGTCAGCATCGTCTCCCACGACCTCCGGAACCCGCTCAACGTCGTTCAGGGTCGGCTCGAACTGGCCCGCGAGCGCCACGACGACGCGGACCTGGATCGGGCGGCCGATTCGCTCGACCGCGCGTTCGAGCTCATCGAGGACCTCCTGACCGTCGCAAGACACGGCGGCGAGGGGACCGCCGAGGACGTCGAGGCCGTCGACCTCGCCGAGGCGGTCGAGCGGTGCTGGCGGAACGTCGAGACCGACGACGCGACGCTCGTGGCCGAGACCGACGCCGTCGTCCAGGCCGTGCCCCCCCGGCTCGCACAGCTCCTGGAGAACCTGATCGCCAACGCCGTCGACCACGGCGGCTCCGACGTGACCGTCACCGTCGGCGACTGCGAGGGCGGGTTCTACGTCGAGGACGACGGTCCCGGCATCCCGCCCGACCGGCGCGACCGGGTGTTCGAGGCCGGCCACTCGACCGCCGAGGACGGCACCGGGTTCGGGCTGCGCATCGTCGACCAGATCGCCGACGCCCACGGCTGGGACGTCCGGGCCGTCGAGGGGGAGGCCGGCGGCGCGCGGTTCGAAATCACCGGCGTCGCGACCGACCTCCCCGACGGAACCGACGGCGCCGCCGGGGCGGTCTGAGCGGCGGAACGGCGCGCCGTCAGTCGCCGAACGCCCCGCCCTCGCGCCACTCGTCGAGGGTGGTCTGGTCGCCGGCCACCTCGCCGAACACCTCGTCGGTGTGAGCGCCCAGCGCCGGTCCCGGGTCGCGCACGCCCACGTCGGGGTGGTCCGGGAAGTTGAGGGGATGTCCGGGTAGGACGCAGTCCTCGCCGTCGATCTCGACGTCGACCACGAGGTCCCGCGCCCGCGCCTGCTCGTGGTCGACCACGTCGGCCACGTCGTTCAGCGGGCCGTTGGGAAAGCCCGCCTCGGTCAGCACCTCGTCCCAGTGGGCGGTCGTCTCCTCGGCGAGCCTCGACTGGATGGCGCCCACCACCTCCTCGCGGTTGGCGACCCGCTCGGCGTTGGTGCCGTACTCGCGGACCCCCTCGCACCCGACGGCGTCGACGAAGTCGTCCCAGCGGTCGTCCGAGGGGACGCCCGTGACCAGCTGGCCGTCGGCCGTCTCGAACAGCTGGTAGGGGACGAGCGTCTGGTGGCTGGTGCCCTGCGGCCCTGGCACCTCCCCGGTCAGCGAGTGGTTCGTCGGGTACTCGTTCAGGAGGGTGACGATCGCGTCGAACAGGCCGACGTCGAACTGCCCGCCCTCGCCCGTCGCCGCCCGCTCGTGGAGGCGCGCGAGGACGCCGATGGTCGCGAACATCCCCGCGGTCAGGTCGCCGACCGCTTGCCCGACCTTCACCGGGTCGCCGCCCTCGGGCCCGGTGATCGACATGAGTCCCCCCTCGGCCTGGAGGATGAGGTCGAGCCCCGGTTTCTCCTTCAGCGGGCCCGTCCTGCCGTAGCCCTTGACGCTGGCGTAGACGACGTCGTCGTTCACCTCGCGGACGTCCTCGTAGCCGACGTCGAGGCGCTCGGCCACGCCGTACCCGAAGTTCTCGACGAACACGTCGGCGTCCGCGAGGAGGTCGAGCGCCGCCTCCCGGCCCGCGTCGGTCTTCATGTCGATGGTCACCGACCGCTTGTTCCGGTTGAGCGCGTGGAAGTACCCCGAGTTCTCCTCGCCGGCCGGCGTCGGCCCCTGCGACCGGACCGGATCGCCGGTGCCCGGCCGTTCGACCTTCACCACGTCCGCGCCCATGTCCGCGAGCAGCGCCCCGCAGAACGGCCCGGCGCGGTGGATGCACATCTCGACCACCCGCAGACCGTCGAGCGGGCCGGTCATTCGTTGAACTCGGCGACCAGGCGCTCGCGCTCCTCGGTGGCGAACTGTTCCCACCAGAGTTCCGCCTCGCGTTCGCGGGCCGCGGCGGCGTCGGGGGCGTCGGCGGCGTAGTTCAGCACCTGTTTGCTTCGCTTGACCGCCTCCGTGCCGGTGTCCTGGATGGCGTCGACGATGCCCTCGACCTCCTCGTCGAGGGCCGCTGCGTCCTCGACGACGCGGTTGACGAGCCCCGCGTCGTAGGCGGCGTCGGCGTCCACGAACCCGGCCGTCAGGACCAGCTCCTTGGCCTTCGCCTCGCCGACCAGTTGGATGGCGCGGTGTGACGCGCCGCCGGAGGGGATCTGGCCGATGTTGGCGACCGGGACGCCGAACGAGGAGTCCTCGGTGGCGATCCGCATGTCACAGAACATCGCGAGGATGAGGCCGCCGCCCACGCAGTAGCCGTCGACCTTCGCGATCACGGTGGCGTGACACTCGTAGGGCTGGCGGTAGATGTCGTAGAACGTCTCCTGGCGGTCCTTCTGCCGGGGGTCGTGCTCCTCGGCGGGGCCGGCGTACTGCTCGATGTCCGCGCCCGCAGAGAACGCCTCGTCGCCCTCGCCCTCGATCACCACGACGTCGACGTCGCGGTTCAGCTGGATCTCGCTGAACGCCCGCTGGAGGTCGAACATGACCTCCGTCGACAGGGCGTTCATCACGTCGGGCCGGTGGAACTCGACGTGTGCGACGCCGTCCTCGACGTCGACGGTGATGCTCTCGTATGCCTCGTGGCTTACCATGCGGCCCCACAGACGGACGGGCCGAATAGTCGTTGTGGAAGGCCACGGTGGCGGCCGCGCCACAGAGGACCGCGCGAGCCGGAACGCGTCCGCTACCCCACGACGACGGCCCCTTTCATCCCCAGCGACCGGTGGGGCTGTCAGTAGTAGAGGACCGTCCCCGACGCGTCGAACGTCCGCGCGAAGGTGTGCCCGGCCTCGGAGGCGAGTTCGCTCTCGAAGTCCGCTCCCGACCCGACGACGACGTTGTGCTGGCCGCCCTTCCCGGTCCACTCCCAGACGACGGTCGTCCCGGCGTCGATCCGCACCGCCGGCGGGGCGAAGGCGAAGTTGCCGCCGTTACCCGACGTGCCGACGTCGACGGTCACCTCGGACTGCCCCGTCGCGTCGACGACGGTGCCGTCGAAGTTGCTCACGTCGGAGAGGTACGACTCGACCGACGCCGCGCCGCCACCGCCGTCGGTGGGGGTCGACGTGTCCGTCTCCGTATCGGTCTCCGTCGGCGTCGGCGTGGGGTAGGGGTGGAGGTGGCCGTCCCGCCGCCCTCGCCGCCTCCGCCACCGCCGGAGCATCCCGCGAGGGTGCCGGCGACGGATAGTGATGCGACTCCGCGGACGAACGCACGTCGGTCCATAGCGTCGGACGTAGGGTCCGGAGACGGGTAAGGCGTATGCCGGACTACGCGACCGCCCCGTCGACCGCTTCCCGGGCCTCGTCGAGCGTCAGCGGTCCGCCCTTCGAGGCGGCGGCGTCACGCACGGCGTCGAGCGCGGTCGCCACCCGGTCTTCGGTGGGGTCGTGGCCGGCGG
>JBDGSZ010000115.1:0-8214 GCA_042217265.1 Haloferacaceae archaeon | reverse complement strand
CGGCGTAGCCGCCGGACTCCTCGCCGCCGACGAGGGCGTCGCACTCGGCCATCCCGGCGGCGACGTGCTTGAACCCGACCGCCGTCTCGAGGACCGTCTCGCCGGCGGCGTCGGCGATTCGGTCGATCAGGAAGGTGGTCGAGACGGTCCGGACCGCGGGCCCGGACGCCGACCCGAGCAGGGCGTCGTACAGCAGGGCGAAGGTCCGGTTGCCGTCGAGGACGCCCCGCTCGGGCGTGACCAGCGCCACCCGGTCGGCGTCGCCGTCGTTGGCGACCCCGAGGTCGGCGTCGCCGTCCCGGACCGCGTCGACGAGCGCGCCGAGGTGTCCCGACGCTGGCTCTGGTCGGTCGCCCCCGAACGACGGGTCGCGGGTACAGCGCAGACGCGCCACGTCGGCGCCGGCGCGGGCGAGGAGTTCGTCGGTCGCGCCCCGCCCGCTCCCGTGCATCGCGTCGTAGGCGACGGTCAGCCCGCCGAGGTCGACGTCCGCGTACGCCCCGGCCCGCTCGTGGACGGCGTCGAGGTACGGGCCGAGGAGGTCCGCGCGGCCCACGCTCCCCCGGCCGCCGTCGCTCGCGTCGCCGGCCGCGCCGAGGCGCGCCTCGATGTCGTCCGTGACCGCCGGGGGCGCGGGCGCGCCGCTCGCGGGGACGAACTTCACGCCGTTGTACTCGGGCGGGTTGTGCGAGGCCGTGACCACGAGGGCGCCCGCGGCGCCGCGCCGGACGACGTTCCACGCGACGACGGGCGTCGGGCGGTCGCGCCGGGGGAGAACTGCGTCGAAGCCGCGCGCGACGAGGGTGTCGGCGAGCGACTCGGCGAACCCCTCGGAGGACTCGCGGGCGTCGTACCCGACGAGCACCTCGCCGGTCGCCCCCGCGGCGTCGAGGTGGGCCGCGACCGCCCGCCCGACGGCCCGGACCCGGTCGTCGGTGAAGGCGTCGAGGGTCGCCCGCCAGCCGTCGGTGCCGAAGGAGACGGGGTCGAGGTCGGCGTCCATGGGCGCACCTCCGGGCCGACGGACAAAACTCCGCCGGACGCGGCGTCGACCACCCTACCGCACGGCGTCGTCGACGAACCGCTCCTTGGCCCCGCGGGAGAGCGATTTCAGTTCGTGCTCGCGCGCGAGCGCCATCGAGCGGGTCTCGTACGCCTCGCGGTGGACGAGTCGGACCGGCGTCCGGCCCCGGGTGTACTTCGCCCCCTCGCCCGCGTCGTGTTCGGCGACGCGACGCGGCACGTCCGTGGTGTAGCCGGTGTAGAGGCTGCCGTCGGCACACTCGACCACGTAGACGTGGTGCATCGTCGAAAGCGGTGGGCGCAGGGCCCTTGAAGGTGGCCGGCGAACGAGGACGGCTTCGCGTGGTGGTGGGCGGGCGATGCCCGTCCCGTTCAGGTGCGGGTCCGGTCCAGAGCGACCTCCGCGATGCCGGCGTTCGCCGAACAACTGGGGCAGGCCATCACCCGCCCGGTTTCGTCGGCGAATACCCGCGCGAAGCGCTCCGAGACGTGTGACCCACAATGGTCACAGCTTGGCATTGTCGTCCGGCATGCCACCGGTGCCGGTACCACATGGACGGGCGGGTACCCCTTAGAACTTACGCGCGTGCGCGCAGGTGGTGCGCCGTCTCACGCGCCGTCGACGGCCCGGGCGATAAGCGCGGCCTGCGCGCCGGCCACGAACCCGGCGTCGACGTTGACGGTCGAGAGGACGGTACACGACTGGAGCAGCCCCGCGAGCGCGGCCTCGCCGTCGCCGCCGTGGCCGTAGCCCGCCGAGACCGGCAGGCCGATGACCGGGGTGTCGATCAGCCCGGCGGCGACGGTCGGGAGCGCCCCCTCCCGCCCGGCCGCGACCACCGCGACGTCCGCGGCGCGGAGGTCCTCGAGGTGATCGAGGACGCGTCCGAGGTGGGCGACGCCGACGTCGTCGACCCGTTCGACCGTCGGGCCCGCCTCCCGGGCGGTCACGGCCGCCTCGCCCGCGGCCTTGGCGTCGGCGGTCCCGGCGGCCACGACCGCGACCGTCGCGTCCACCGACGGCGGCTCGAACTCCGCGCCGTGGACGACGACCGTCCGGGCGCGCTCGTCCCGCCAGACGGTCGCGTCCGCCGGTGCCCGGTCCCGGACGGCGCTCGCGGTCGCCGCGTCGGCCCGCGTGACCAGCGCCCGTCCGGTCGTCTCCAGAGCCGTGGCGGCGAGGTCCGCGACCTCGGTGGGTGTCTTGCCCTCTGCCAGCACCGCCTCTGGAATCCCGCGGCGCTCCTCCCGCGCGGCGTCGAACCGGCCCGCGCCCGTCGTGGCGTATCCCGCCAGGCGGGCCTCGGCCTCCGCCGGGGACACCTCCCCCGCGGCGACCGCTTCGAGTAACTCGCGCATGCCCACACCGACGGCGTTCGGCTATTCGTAGCTGTCGTTTTCGGCAGATGTATATAAATCTCCAACGTCGAACCGACGATTTCGGGCCGCGCGGCGGCAGAGGAGGCTGATTTGGGAAATCTTATTAATAAGGGATTGGTACTCGCACCTGCATGGCAGACCTCATCGTCAAAGCCGCCGTCAAGGAAGCGCTGGATGACAAGAACGTCGCCTCGGACTTCTACGACGCCCTCGACGACGAAGTGGCCGCGCTCCTCGACGACGCCGCCCGGCGCGCCGAGGCGAACGACCGGAAGACCGTCCAGCCCCGCGACCTGTAGGTCGCGGGCCCCTTCTACGGCGTCCGTACCGTCACGCCGTCCTCGCGACCGACGTGTACCTCGTCGGCCAGGCCGACGAACAGCCCGTGCTCGACGACGCCCGGCACGCCCGACAGCCGGGCGGCGAGCGCGTCCGGGTCGTCGACGGTTCCGAAGTCACAGTCGAGCACGAGGTTCCCGTTGTCGGTGACGACGGGCCCGTCCTTCCGCTCGGCCGCGCGGAGGCTCGGTTCGCCGCCCGCGTCGCGGATCCGACGGGCGACCGTCGCCCGCGCGTCGGGCAGCACCTCGACCGGCACCGGGACGTCGAGCGATCCGGACAGCTTCGTCGGGTCGACGACGACGATGAACCGGTCGGCGGCGGCGTCCACCACCTTCTCGCGGGCGTGGGCCGCGCCGCCGCCTTTCACCAGCGCCGCGCCGTCGCCCGCGACCCGGTCGGCGCCGTCCATCGCGACGTCGAGGCGCTCGACCGCGTCGAGGTCCGTGAGCGGCACGCCGGCCTCGCGGGCCCGCTCGCGGGCCTGGTACGAGGTGGGAACCCCGCGGACGTCGAGGCCGGCGTCGACGCGGCGCCCGAGCGCGCGGATGGCGTGGGCCGCCGTCGACCCCGTTCCGAGCCCCACCACGTCGCCGTCCGTGGGGATTTCGGCGGCCGACTCGCCCGCCCGCCGCTTCGCCGCGTCGCTGCCGCCCGACTTCATGCGCGTGCCGACCGCCGGAGCGGGCATAAAACCGCGGGCGACGCGCCGCCCGGCCGGGCCGGACACGCGGGTCCGCGTCCGTGGTCCGACGGCGGCCGGCGGGCTACGGGCCGGAGTCGGGCGTTTCCGAACGGGAGACGAGGACGGGCAGCCGGCGGGCTACGAGTCGGTGTCGGATGTTTCGAACGGGAGACGAGAACCGGTGGCCGGCTCAGGCGATCAGCAGCTCTTCGCCCTGCTCGACGACGACCCGGCAGGGCGGCGACATCTTGTTGTAGGCGCGCCGGAAGGCGTCCTTCACAACGGACGCGTCCTCGGGATCGCAGTACGCGGTGAAGACCGTCTCGTTCGCGCTGACCCGGGCGGCGGTGCCGACGGGCTTGCCGAACGCCTGGCGCATCCCGTCGGAGACGCGGTCCGCGCCGGCCCCGGTCGCCTGCTTGTTCTCGCGCAGGACGTGGTGGGGGAACTTCCGGAGGACCATCTTGTAGTTCTCCTGGCCGACCTCCTTCAGCAGGAGGCGGTTGGCCGACAGCCGGGCCGACTCCAGGGCGCCGTGGCGGATCTGGCACTCCTCCTCGACCTCCAGGCTGATGTGGACCGGGTAGTCGCGGGGGCCGGTCTGGAGGTTGCCCATGTTGTGCTGTGCGATCTGTGAGCCCGGGACGCCGGTGATGTACTCCCGCCGGGTGTACGCCGGCTTGCTGATCTCCCGGTACATCGAGGCCGGTTTGTCTGCCATGGTCAGTTGTCGGACGAACGCCGACGCCACGATTAAAGGCTTCGATGCCGCCCGACGCCGTCTGCGGGCGGTTCAGGGTCGCTCCGGCGGGTCGTCCGCGTCGGTCGCCGCCGACCCGCCCGCCCCGGGCGGACGGCCGGTCGCGGGGTCGAGCGCGACGTGCTCCAGCCCCTCCTCGTCGAGCAGCGCCGCCGCCCGGTCGGTGACCGACGGCGCGACGAGCACGCCCCTGACCGCCGCCCCGTCGCCGAGCTCCCGTTCGAGCGCGTCGACGTACCGGGAGAGCTGACCGACGGCGTCCGGCCCGACCCGCCGGCGCTTCAGCTCCACCACCGTGGGCTGGTCCGCCGCATCCACCCCGAAGACGTCGACGGGTCCGGCGGCCGTCTCCCGTTCGGTCGCCCGCGGCTCGAACCCCTCGGCGACCCGCTCCGGGTTCGCGAGGACGTGTTGCCGGAGGTCCTCCTCGCTTCCCTCCAGGTCGAGCGAGCCCTCGTCGGTGGGCGCGTACGCCGACAGCTGGTGGATCCGGTCGAAGCGGACGTCCAGGCGCTCCTCGGGCGTCGAGCGGACGCTCCGGACCCGCAGGCGACCGTCACGGACGCTCGCCCGGTGTTCACACCCTGGGGGTTGCCAGTTGACCGGCTCCCGCTTCCGGTCGGTGTGGACGAGCGCCGTCCCGTCGGGTTTGAGGACGACGAGGCGGTCGCCGGGACCGAGGCTGCTCGCCGCCCGGCCCTCGTACTCGACCGTGCAGCGTCCGAACAGCGTCACGAGGTCGCCGCGCTCGAAGGCGTCCTGTAGGGCGTAGAGCGCCTCGCGGTGGGCGGGGCGGTGGAGCGTCGTGACCGTCACCACGCCGCCGTTGGCGCCGGTCGGGCAAAAGCGGTCGGCCGCCCCCCCGTCCGGACGGGGTCGTCCCCCACCTTCATACCGCTCGCGGCGCTCCGGTTCGGTATGCGCTCGGAGGAGGAGGTCCGCGCCCGCATCGAGGAACTCGAACGGGCCTACGACGCACACGACCCGCCGGTGTCGCCGGCGGAGGACGAGGCCGAGATCGCGCTCCTGCGTGCCATCGAGGAGCTCGAGTGGGTTCTGGGCGACCGCGACGACGACGACGAGTTCACCTGGTGACGTCGCCGCGTGGCCGTCGTCGCGTGGCCGCCGCTGCCGGGTTCGGGTTCGATAAGGAACGGAAACGCGTTCGAAGTCGATACCGTCGTCGGGGGGGAAACCTTACAGCCGTTCGAGGTTCTTCGCCCGCGGGCCCTTCTGGGCCTGCTCGATCTCGAACTCGACCTCCTGTCCCTCTTCGAGGTCCGGGCCGCCGATGTCTTCCATATGGAAGAACACGTCGTCGTCGGAGTCCTCAGTGTCGATAAAGCCGTAGCCGCCAGTGTCGTTGAAGAAATCAACGGTTCCAGTCGCCATTGCGACCCTACCGACGAGCGGCCCACTGATAACCCTTGCGAGGGAGACGGTCACACGACCCGTGCCGCTTTTGACCGCCGGCCGCGACGGGGGCACATGGACGACTCGGTCTTCGTGGGCGCCCACCGCGGCGACGACCGGTGGGTGGCCGTCGCCTTCGACCGGGCGGGGTTCGTCGACGCCGCCGTCCTCGACGGCGTCGGCGACGTGTGGGGGACCCACGGCGAGCGGGCCGTCCGCATCCTCGTCGACGTGCCGGTGGGGCTGGTCGAGGAGGGCGACGCCGAGCGACGGTGTGACGTTCTGACGCGGGCCGCCCTGGGGCCCCGGGCCGACGCCGTCGTCGCCCCGCCGGTCCGCGAGGCGACCCGCAAGCGCCGGTATCCAGTCGCCGACCGGGCCCAGGAGCGCCGGACCGGTCACGGGCTCTCCCGCCGTGCCTTCGCCCGGAGCGACGCGGTCGCCGCCCTCGACGACCTGCTCGGGGAGGTGCCGGAGGCCCGCGAGCGGATCGTCGAGTCCAACCCCGAACTCTGCTTTCGCGCCCTCGCCGGCGACCCGCTCTCCCATCCCCGCCGGATCGCCGGCGGGTACGCCGAGCGGATGCGCGTCCTCGCGGAGTTCGACCCCGAGGCCGCGCCGACCGTCCAGTCCGCCGCCGAGGCGACCGACGGGGCCGACGTGACCGTGGCCGACGTGCTCGACGCCGTCGTGCTCGGCTACGCCGCCCGCCCGGGGCCGGGGTCGCTGCGGTCGCTTCCGGCCGACCCGCCGACCGACCCGACTGGGCTGCCGATGCGGACGTGCTACCGGAGCGAATCCCCGGTCGATCCCGAGGCGCCATGACCGACGAAAGCCCTCGTCGCCCGGCGAACCGGACGTGATGCGACGGCGCGACCTCCTGGGGACCGTCCCGGCCGCCCTCCTCCCAGCCGGCTGCCTGGGTGACGCCCCCGTGGCGGACGCCGGGGTCGCGCTCGTGGACGCCGATCTCCGCGTCCTGGAGGCCGAGTGCGGCAGGCAGGTCGCCGCCGACGCGTCGGTCGACCCCGACGCCCCGTCGGTGACCGTCGACGGCACCGTCCGGGGGGCGGACCTCTGTCACACGGCGCGGTTGCGCGGGGCGACGTACGACCCGGGCGCCGATCTGCTGACCGTCCACGTCGTCGCCGTCAGCGAAACGGGGACTCCGTGTGGCCAGTGCATCGCCGAGATCGACTACACGGCGACCTGCGCGTTCGCCGGCGGCCTCCCCGGCCGGGTCCGGGTCGTTCACGGGACCGGCGACCGCCGGACGGTCGTCACGACCGTCACCCTCTCCTGACGGCCGTCGAACCCCCGATGCTTTTTTTGTTGGCGCGTCTACCTCCCCGTGGGTTGGTAACATGGGCATCATCGACAAAGTAAAAGAGGCCCTCGTCCCGGAGGAGGAGGAGACGACGCTGTACGAACTGGAGTGTCAGGACTGCGAGTCCACCTTCATGACCGAGACGGAACCCGACGAGGCGACGTGTGAGGGGTGTGGCAGCGCCGACCTCGAGGAGAAGAGCCGGATGTTCGCCGGCGGGGCCGGCGGCGGCGGGGCGGGATAGGGGTCCGCTCCGCGCCGTCCGGGAGGCGGCGTCCGCTCGTTCCTCGGGGACGGGCGTCGCCGGACGGACTCACGGCGATCCGTCCCGGACCACGCCGGCGGTCACCGTTCCGAGGCTCGCGAACTCGACGGTCAGCGTCTCGCCCGGGGCGACGGGGATCGGCTCCGTGATCGACCCCGTGAGCACCGCGTCCCCCGCCGCCAGGCGTTCGTCGTGACCGGCGAGCGCCTCCGCGAGCCACGCCACCGCGCGGGCGGGGTGTCCGAGCACCGCCGCGCCCGTCCCCGCGCCCCGGACCTCCCCGTCGACGCGGACCCGCACCCCCTCGAGCCCGAGGTCGCGGTCGACGGCCCCGGTCTGCCGGCCCGGGAGGACCCGCGCCGCGAGGGCATTGTCGGCGACGGCCCCGGCGGCCGTCACGTCCCAGTCCCGAACCCGGCTGTCGACCACCTCGACCGTCGGGACGACCGCCTGGGTCGCGCCGAGAACGTCGAAGGGCGTGACGGGGGGTTCGAGCGCGTCATCGAGCAGGAAAGCGATCTCCGGCTCGATCCGGGGCGCGATCAGCGGTCCGACGTCGATCCGGTCCCCGGACAGGACGGTGTCGGCGAGGACGCGGCCGAAGACCGGCCGGTCGACGCCCACGTCGGCCCGGACGGCCTCGGTCGTGAACCCGACCTTGTAGCCGACCGCCGGCCCCTCCGCGGGGAGCCGCCGGTCGACGAACGCCCGCTGTGCCTCGTACCCGTCGGCCACCGTCGCCGCGTCGTCGCCGAACGCGGACGCGACGGGGTCGGCCTCGGCGTACGCCCGGTGGAGCCGCTCGCCGACGGCGCTCGGATCGATTGCCATGCCGTCTCTCGGCCCCGGGCGGTGTTAGTGATTGGGGGCGGCGCCCGGGATCACCCGTCGACGTCGTCGACCGCGGCGCCCGGCGCGTTCGTCATCACGCTCCGCAGCCCCTTCCGGGCGTTCTGCCGGGAGGCGTACCGTTCTGATTTTCAGTAGTATTTGGTAGCATTCACCCGTAATCGGTCGCACTG
>JBDGSZ010000013.1:0-8448 GCA_042217265.1 Haloferacaceae archaeon | reverse complement strand
GCGCCGAGCGCGAGCAGTCGGGGCTCGGCGAAGGCGCGGCCGAGTAGCTCCACGCCGACCGGCAGCCCGTCGTCGGTGAACCCGGCGGGGACGACGAGGCTCGGCAGCCCGGTGTGGGCCGCGAGCGCGCAGTTCAGCTCGCCGAACGGCTGGTGGGCCGGGCGCTCGACGGGCGGAATCGTCGAGGGGGGGTAGACGAGCGCGTCGAGGCGCTCGTCGGCCAGCCGCGCGAGGACCGCCTCGCGGAGCTGCTCGCGGCGGCGCAGTCGCCGAAGGTAGTCGGCGTTCGTCTCGAGCGAGCCGGCATCGACGTCGAGGACGCCCGCCGCTGCGATGCGCTCGGCGACCGCCGGCGCGACCGTGCCCGTCTCGAGGATGGCTGCGAGCGAGTCGTGGGGCGGGTCCTCGAGCGTCGCGAGATACCGGTCGAGGTCGCGCGCGAACTCGTGCGTGACGACCCGCGCGCTCTCGAGGCGGTCGCGGTCGACGACCTCGACGGGGTCGACGACTGTCGCGCCGGCGGCTGCCATCGCGGCGAGCGCGTCTTCGACGACGTCGGTGACAGCCGCGGCGGCGGCTCTGTCGCCGTTCGCGGGGTCGTTGAGCCCGAAGGCAGCCCGGACGACGCCGAGCCGCGCGCCGTCGAGCGCAGCCGCGGCGTCGCCGTCGTCGAGGCCCGCCGCGTAGCCGTCCGCGGGCGCCCGGCCCACGCCGCGTGCGGTGACCGGGTCGGCGGAGTCGTAGCCGGCCATCGCGTCCAGCAGACGGGCGGCGTCGGGAACCGTTCGAGCGATCGGCCCCGCCGTGTCCTGCGTCTCGCTCAGCGGGACGAGACCGGTCCGGCTGACCAGTCCACGCGTCGGGCGGACCCCGACGCAGTTCGCGAACGCCGGCGGGGAGCGAACCGACGAACAGGTGTCAGTGCCGGTGCCGGCGAGCGCGAGGTTGGCAGCGACGGCCACGGCGGTGCCGCCGCTGGACCCCGACGGTCGCCGGTCGCGGTCGTAGGCGTTGCGCGTCGCGCCGCCGAGCGAGCTGATGGTGTCGACGCCGAACGAGAGCTCCTGAAGGTTGGTCTTGCCGACGATGACGGCCCCGGCACCGCGAAGCCGCTCGACGACAGTCGCGTCGCGCGCGGGCCGGGCGTCGGCGAGCGCGGTCGCCCCGGCGGTCGTGGGCATGTCGTGCGTGTCGTGGTTGTCCTTCACGACGAGCGGGACCCCGTGGAGCGGGCCGACGGGCCCGTCGCGCTCGCGGGCCGCGTCCAGCGCTCGGGCCCGGGCGGGCGCGTCGTCGTTGAGCGTCAGGACGGCGTTCACCGCGTCGTCGTAGGCGGCGATGCGGTCCCGATACCGGTCGACGAGCGCTCGGGCACTGGTGTCGCCGGCAGCCATCGCGGCGTGGACGTCGGCGATCGTGGTCTCGATGAGGTCGAACGGGGCCATCTGGCTGGGTACCGTCCCCCGCGACGGGGAGGCGTATATGACTCCCGCCCGTCTGACCGAACGGACCGGGACTGCCGGCTGTCGGTGGCGGGGGCGCGACACGCGAGTGTCGTCGTGCCTGCGCGCAGCGACCGCAGGGAGGACACAGAGTGACCCGGCGTGCGTTCTGTCGCGAGGCGGCGACAGGAACGTGACGCTCCCGGGGGCGCTCACGCCCGCTCTCCCTGCCGCGACGCCCGCGGCGTCTCTCCCTCGTGGGGCGTCTCGCGCTCGCGCACCCGGACCCCGTGGACCGACTCCGTCGCGTCGACGACGGCGGCGGCGCCCGTTTCGCGGGGCAGACGCTCACCACGCAGCGGACAGCTTTTACCCTCACAGTCGAGTATGCCGTGTATGAGCCTCACGACGGACGAGTTCGAGGCGCTGCCGACTTCGGACCCCGACGAGGAGGCCCCACTCGGTGACGCGCTCGCGGCGGTCGCTGTCGACGTCGAGGCCGTGCGCGAGATTCGCGACCACTCGTGAGGCTGTGTTTCGACACGAACGTGCTCGTCGCTGCTGCCAGCCCCGTGCCGGCGGGGGATGGCGTTCAAGTACGATGACGACAAACCGACACGCGTGAGCCAGGTATCGCGCCGAATCGTGCGTGAACTCCACGATGAGCCCCATCTCGAGGGACGACGGATCACCGTCCAGTTCGTCAAGACGCAGGTCGAGGACCGGGGGCTCGCGCCCCGGACGGTTGCCGACCGCCACGACCTCGATGTTGCGGACGTCTACCGGGCGCTCACGTACTATCACGACCATCCGGCGGAGATGCGAGCGGTCGAACGACAGCGCGAGGCCGCGGTGTCGGCCCACGAGCACCTGACGACTGACCCCGAGACAGTCCGCACCGAGTGACGTGACCTACCGGCTCCTCGCCGACGAGAACGTCGAACGAGCGACGGTCACGTACCTGCAGAAACTCGGGCACGATATCGAGGGGATCGGTGCAATCGACGAGTTGGGGCTGGGAGCCACCGACGAGGCAATCGCCAGCTACGCTCGCACGCAAGATCGGGTGATTCTCACCCAGGACGACGACTTCATTACCGACCGCGATGCCGACGCGGTGCCCGGCGTCCTCTTTCAGCCCGACCAGACCCTCACCGCGCGGGAAGTCGGGGACGCGGTCCACGAGCTGGCACAGCACGTCGACCAATCCGACCTGACGCTCGAATACGTCAGCACGGCCTGGCTGTAGCCGTCGCGAGTCACGGTCGTCGGCCGCCGACACACATCCTGAAGCGGGTCGTGGCTGCGCGCACAGCAACCGGTCACGCCCGCTCTCCCTGCCGCGACGCCCGCGGCGTCTCCCCCTCGTGGGGCGTCTCGCGCTCGCGCACCCGGACCCCGTGGACCGACTCCGTCGCGTCGTCGACGACCACGGCAGCGCCCGTTTCGCGGGGCAAGCGCGCGCGGAGCGTCCCGTCGAGGTAGGTCGGCGTCGCCGCTGCCAGCGCCGCGACGTCCGGTTCGGCGGTCAGGCGGTGTGCGACGAGCAGGTCGGCCTGCGAGCGCGCGACCGCCGGGAGTACACCCGGTCGCTGCGTGGCGGCGACGAGCGAGACGCCGGGCGCGCGGCCGCGGGTGAGGAGCGTCCGGAGCGCGGGGTCGGCCGCGCCGCCGTCGAGAAAGGCGTGTGCCTCGTCGACGAGGAGCCACGGCAGGCGCTCGACCCGTCGCTCGACCCGCGCGTCGTACAGGGCGCGGGCGACGCCGGCGACGACCGCGCGGGCGGCGGCGTCGGGGACACCTGCGCAGTCGAGAACCGTCGCGCCGCCGCCACAGAGCGCGGCGGCGTCGAGACCGGTCGGGTCGAAGACGCCCCACGAGTCCGCGAGACGGAGGTGGTTGGCCGCGGCGCGACAGGCGGCGCGCGCGGCGTCGGACGCCGCGACGAAGTCGGTCATCCCGTCGAGCGTCGCTCGGTCGGCCGCCGCGCGCCAGATTAGCCCGCCGGGGCCGCCCGTCGGGTCGAGACCGAGGAGCGCGGGCCAGTCCCGCGGCGGCACCGCGTCGGCGCGGACGCGGGGCGCGACGGTCCGCCCTCGTCCGGCGGCGAGGCCACACAGCGCGCCCATCGGGTCGACGACGACGGGCGCGACGCCCCGGGTGTCGGCTGCCGCCTCTGCGAGAACTCCGAGCGTGTGGGACTTGCCCGACCCGCGCTTGCCGACGACGAGCGCCGCGTGTGGACGGTCGAGGTCGACGCCGACCGGCGCACCGCTGCTCCCGTCGGCCGCGCGGTAGTGGCCGAGTCGACCCGTCGGTCCCTCCGCGTCGGCCGGACGACCGAGGACGTGCATCGGCGGTCGTGACCGCGGACTGTCGTATCAACCCTCGTCCCGCAGTTCAAGTGCGAAGCCGGGACCAGCCGGCCCGTGTTCGACGCGAACCGACTGCGCGCGTTCCGGCGCGACGAGCGCGGCATCGAGGGGCTGCCGGTCAGACTGGTGATCGCACTGGTCGTCGGCGTCGCCAGCCTGAGCATAATGCTGAATCTCCTTTCGGGTGTACAGGGGCTGACGACGACGGAACTCGACGTTCGACCCGAACCGGAGGTGGTGGGGCCGGGGACGACGGAGGTGACAGTGACTGTCGTCGGAACCGACGGCGCGCCCGTCTCGGGCGCGACGGTCCTGATAAAAAGCGACAGCGCGACGCTCGACGGTGTAGCGCGCGCGACGACGGGCAAAAACGGGACGACGACGCTCTCGATCGCGCCACAACTACGGGCGAACCAACAGGAAGGCCGTCTCGTCCTCGACGTAAAGCCGCCCGCGGGGAGCGGCTACCGCGACCGCCGGCGCAACACCCGGGTGCTGGTGGTGCGAAACTGAACCGAACGGGCTGTGCGTGGCCAACAGGAGAGAGACGAGTCGGGAGACCACGTGCTGCCGACGAGCCCCGACGGCCCGGCTATCTCCGTTCGGCGGGGGGCGCCGCCGCGGCGCCGACAGCGTCGGCGGCGCACGCGTGACCACTCGAACCGCGGTCACAGAGCGGCGACGGCCGACTCCAGCCGGCACAGATGTCGGCGGCTGGAGGCGCACACTCCCGTGTGCGCCCGCGCATCGGGATGTGCGGGTGAGATACGTCCGCCGGCCGGGGGACGGTCGAGTAGAGCGCGACTCCACGCCGGAGCTCGTCGCGGCCTCCGCTGAATCTGCTCTCGCCGGCTGCCGTCTGACTGGCCAGTGAGCGCCCCGGTTCGGGGCACCCCCGACGTGGGCGCCCGGTTGTCCGAAGAGTACCTCAGGCCGGACGTCAGCCGAGACGGAGACGAGGAGCGCCGGCCGGCGAACGGATGGGACGAGGTCGCTCCGTCCGTACCCGACAGTCGGGGGCGGGAACGTGGAGCGTCGTGGCAGCCGTGTAGCGTCGGCCGCCGCCCGCGCGGTACGCCCGCCGACGGCGCGTGGCGCGCGACCCAGCAGACGGGAACACCGAAGTCGCCGCCCACGACGGGGCACCGGCCGGAGACTCGCAGAATCAGTGGTAGGAGCGTGGCCGGCGCGACTCGTCGGCATCGGTCGGTGTCCCGCTGCAGGCGGCGGGACCACCACGGTGCTCGCGACCCACGGATCATCCGTGCTGAGCCAGGACCCGGGAGCCCCCGAAAGCCGAAGCCCCGCTGATTTAGAACGTTGTCGCGTGAATAGACCGTACTCACAATGTCAGCCGCCGACCGACCGTACGACCTCGTCGTATGGGGTGCAACCGGGGTCGCGGGACGGCTCGTCGCCGAGTATCTCACGGGGCAGTACGCGCCGGACGCAGTCTCGCTGGCGCTCGGCGGCCGGAGTAGAGACCGTCTCGACGCGCTCGAACGCGACCTCGTTCGGCAGCACGAGGCGTGGGACAGTATCCCGGTCGTGACCGGCGACGCGACAGAGCCGGAGAGTCTTCGAGCGATCGCGCGCAGGACACGCGTCATCTGTACGACCGTCGGTCCGTACACGACGTACGGAACCCCGCTGGTCGAGGCATGTATCGAGGCGGAGACCGAGTACTGCGACCTGACCGGAGAGATAACCTGGATGCGAGAGACGGTCGACCGATTCCACGACGAGGCCGTCGAGGCGGAGACACGGATCGTCCACAGCTGTGGGTTCGACTCCGTCCCCGCGGACATCGGCACCCTGCTCGTGCAGTCGTTCGCGGCCGAGGCGTACGATACCCACTGTGACAGGGTGCAGATATACCTGGAGGCGGGCGACGGGGGCGTCAGCGGCGGGACGCTGGCCAGTTTCGCGGAGGTGTTCGACGCCGCGTCGACGGACCCGACGGCCCGACAGACGCTCAGCAATCCGTACTCGCTGGCACCGCCGGGCGAGCGGGCGGGCGTCGACCCGGGCGAGCAGCGCCGGCCACAGAAGGACCGCCTGCAGGCGGGCTGGACGGCCCCGTCGCCGATGGCGCCAGTGAACGAACGGGTCGTCCGGCGGAGCAACGCCCTCCGCGGGTATCCGTGGGGGCGAGAGTTCCGGTGTACGGAGGTCGTTCCGACTGGGTCCGGCGTCCGGGGCGCGGTCGGAGCGGGCCTCGTCGCCGGTGCGGTCGGGCTGGCCACTGCGGCGATGTCCGTCGATCCCGTCCGTGCGGGCCTGCGCCGGTTCGTGTTCCCCGACCCGGGCGAGGGACCGACGAGCGCACAGATCGAGGACGGCCACTTCACCGTCCGTCTCCTCGGGCGCGGAACGGCGGCTGACGGCTCGGTCGTCGTCGAGGCCGAGTTCGGCGCGGACCTCGACCCCGGCTACGGTGCGACCGCGCGCATGCTCGCCGAGAGCGCGATGTGCCTGCTGCGCGGCGAGACCGACACGCCGCTTGCCGGCGGGGTCGTGACGCCCGCGTCCGGTATCGGCGACCCGCTTGCCGACCGCCTCCGTGAGACCGGGTTCACGATCACCGTCGGCGAGCGGGACGGGCCGGCGAGCGTGTAACGTGGCCCGGCGACTGACCGCCGGGCCGTGCCCGGGACGGACTAGAGGACAGCACCAGCCAGCCGAGGCCCGCCTCAGTCGCCGGTCGCGAGTGGATTGCGGTCGAAGACGAGGAGGGCACCGAGCAGGACGAAGTACGTCGAGAGGCCCCAGCACAGTGTTGCCACGGCCGACGGACCGACGGCCTCGTACGCCCACGCACCGCCGCCGACGACCGCAACGGCGCCGCCGAGCTGGACAGACCGTCGCTCCCACAGCGCAGCCGGAGACGGGGACCGCAGGAAGGCGAGTTCGACCACGAGTGCGCCGAGAGTACCGACGGCGGCTGGGGCCGGCTGCCGGAGTCTCGGTTGCGTCCGTCGCCCAGAGGAGCCAGACGAGCGCGGCTACCGCACCGGCAGCGAGCGCCGCGTCGCGGTGATGGCTCGACACCGTCTCGCTGACTGGACCCCCGTCGGTCGAGCCAATGGCCGTGTCGGTAGTGACGCCGGTACCGACACCGGCACGGCCGAGGACGGAACGGCGACGCTCGCTGTCGGTCTCTCGCTCCGCGCGAACCAGCAGGAGGGGGACGCCCGTACTCGACGTGACACCCCCGCCGGGAGCGGCTACCACGACCAGCGGCGCAACACGCGGGTGCTGGTGGTGCGGGGCTGACCCGGACTGCGCGGGCCGGCGGCGTCGCCGACGGACCGGGCGGACCGACGCCCGACGCGGTGGCTGTCCGGGGCTCGGCGGGACGCCGTCGTGGCGGGGGTCGCTCGCCCACGGTAGACCGGCGACACCGGAGGCGGCGCCCGGTCAGGTGTCGGCAGCGGTCGGGGCGTCGGGGTCGTAGCACGCCAGCCCGACGAACTCGCCGGGGAGGTGAGCGATACCGTGAACGTGGTGGTCGTCGGCCACACGTTCACCTCGGGCGACGGCGACAAGCCCGTGTTCCCGCACGACGACGGCGTTTTTCAGGGAGGCTCGTGTGCGGGAGACGGGACGCGTACCGGACAGGGGCAAGACGGTCGTACCGACAGGTGTCGGGACTCGCGTGGCGTGACGCACTCAGTTCGGTCGCCGGTCACCGGCGCGCCGTCGTCGAAGTACACGTCGCCGTCGATCTCGACCGGGACGAACCGCTCGCCGTCCACGGCCACGGTCGTTCTCCGGCGGGCGCCGTGGTCCTCGTGCGTGATATCGGCGACCACCTTGGGAAAGCCTCAACTCTCGCGTCCGAACGCCCTCGACGGCGCCGTCGTGACCGGCATGTACCAGACGTAGCCGTTCGTCGCCCGGGTCAGCGCAGAGACATACGGGACGTCCAGCGTGACGGCGTGGCTGGCGGGGACGACGGCGGCGAACTCGTCGTACGGCGCCATCCCGGGGACGTCGACGTCGTGGTACTCGACGCTCAGGAGCGTGACCGCGGCGTCGCCGGTCGGGGTCGCTCGAATCGGGGCCAACTCGTCGGGGAGCAGGTCGGCGACGGCGTCGGCCGGTGCGGCGAACGTCGCCCCGAGCGTCGTCGCTCGGAGCCGGACGGGGAGGTCGACCGCGTGGCCCGTGGAGAGCGTCACGATCCGATAGTCGGTCGACGCTGCCCCGGATGGCTCCCCGGACGCCATACGGAACTCCACGAGAGTTCGAGTAACAGTAGTGTGCCGCGCTGGGGTACCGTATCGACCGACCCGGTCGGGACGTTCGACGACCGTCCGCGGCACCGACTGCGTCGGGGACGCGCCCCGTACGCGGCGTCGTCGCCGACCCCCGTCACAGCGTAGCGCGGTCGGCGGCCAGAGTAGCCGACCGCGACCCCCCGGCCGGGCGCACACCCACGGTCCGAGGCGGACGGCTCCGCCGCCCGACCGCGTCTGTACCGGAGCCGTCGAGCGCCGCGAGCGAGTCGGTCACGGAGGGCGCGCCAGAGGGGGCGAGCGGACCTGACAGCCGAGAGGGCCGAAGGCGTATTACCGGCGGGGCGCCGACAGGCGAGGCGTGCAGCCGGGCGACCACCTCGCGGTGTA
>JBDGSZ010000050.1:0-8511 GCA_042217265.1 Haloferacaceae archaeon | reverse complement strand
GCGAGCGGGAGATCCACTGCCAGGAGGACGTCGGCGAGGGCGGCTACCAGATCCCCAACAACCCCGACACCATCGACTTCCTCGACCACGACGTCGAGTTCGTCCTCGCCGTCGAGACCGGCGGGATGCGCGACCGCCTGATCGAGAACGGCTTCGACGAGGCCCACGACGCCCTGGTCGTCCACCTGAAGGGCCAGCCGGCCCGCGCGACCCGGCGCATCACCAAGCGCCTCCACGACGAACTCGGCCTGCCCGTCGTCGTGTTCACCGACGGCGACCCCTGGAGCTACCGCATCTACGGCTCCGTCGCCTACGGCTCCATCAAGTCCGCGCACCTGTCGGAGTACCTCGCCACGCCCGAGGCCGACTTCGTCGGCATCCAGCCGACCGACATCGTGGAGTACGACCTCCCGACCGACCCGCTCAGCGACTCCGACGTCAACGCCCTGGAGAGCGAACTCGACGACCCGCGCTTCCAGACCGACTACTGGGAGGAACAGATCGAGCTGCAGCTCGACATCGGCAAGAAGGCCGAACAGCAGGCGCTCGCCTCCCGCGGCCTCGACTTCGTCACCGACACCTACCTCCCCGAGCGGCTGGCGGAGATGGGGGTCGTCTGACGGGGGCAGGCACAAGCCCCCGGGGACCGAACGGCCGCCGTGCCCACCCCGACCGACACCTACATCGAGAACCGCGAGCGCATCCAGCCCAACCAGACCAACAACCACGACACGGCCCACGGCGGGGTGGTGATGCGCCTGATGGACGAGATCGGCGCCATGTCCGCGATGCGCTTCGCGGGCGAGACGTGCGTGACCGCCCGGGTCGAGGGGCTGAACTTCGTCCGCCCCATCCCGCGTGGCGACATCGCCCGGGTCGAGTCCTGGGCGTTCGACGCCGGCAGCACGAGCGTCCGGGTGCGCCTGCTCGTCGACCGCGAGGACCCCCGCACCGGCGAGTGCGAGCGGACCAGCGCCTCGCGGTTCGTCTTCGTCGCCGTCGACGAGGCGGGCGACCCGCAACCGGTGCCGGAGTTCGCGGTCGAGACGGACCGGGACCGGGAACTCCGCGAGGCGGGTCGGTCCGACGGCGACCGGGAACTCCGGGCCGACCGGGGGGAGGGATCGCGGGGATAGACGGCTTAGCGGTCAGCGGTGACCGTCTCGCCCGGTCGCGTCGTTGCGCCGGTCGAGAGCGTGACGCCGGCGTTCAGCGCCGTCTCGATGCCCGTCTTCACCCCGTCGCCGCACACGACGCCGAACTTCCGCCGGCCCGTCGAGACCCGCTCGCCCTTCGCCGTCGCCCGGACGTCCGCCCCGTCGTGTCTGAGGTTCGCCACCGTCGTCCCGGCGCCGAAGTTCACGTCCCGCCCGAGGACGCTGTCGCCGACGTAGCTCAGGTGCCCGACCGTCGCGCCGGCCATCAGCACGCTGTTTTTTACCTCGACCGCGTGGCCCACGCGGGCGTCGGGGCCGACGACCGTGGCCCCGCGGACGTAGGCGTTCGGGCCCACCGTCGCGCCCGCCCGGATCAGCGCCGGCCCCTCGACGGTGACGCCCTCGCGGACCGTCGCCCCCGACTCGACGGCCACCGCGCCCCGCACCTCGGCGTTCGCCGACACGGTCCCGTCGAGCGACCGCTCCAGGTCCGTGAGGACGAGCTCGTTCGCCCGCAGGAGGTCCCACGGGTAGCCCACGTCGAGCCAGCGGTCGAACGGGACGGCGGTCACGGTCCGCTCCGCACAGACGCGGGCGAGGGTGTCGGTCAGCTCGTACTCGCCGCGCTCGCTCTCGGCCACGTCGAGCCACTCCCGGGCTGCGGCGGGGAAGACGTACGCGCCGGCGTTCACCAGGTCCGAGTCGGGGTCTGACGGCTTCTCGGTCACGCCCCGGACGACGCCGTCGGCGACCTCGAGCACGCCGTACTCGCTCGGGTTCGCGACGCGGTACGCGCCGACCGACGGCCGGGCCTCGAACAGCGTCCGCAGCCCCTCGACGCCGTAGACGACGTCGCCGTTGAGCACGGCGAAGGGGCCGTCGTCGAGGTACGGGAGCGCCGCGCGGACGGCGTCGGCGGTGCCGCGCTGGTCCTCCTGGACGGCGTAGGTCACGGGGATGCCGGCGTGGGCGTCGCCCACTGCCTCGCGGACCGCGTCGGCCTCGTAGCCGACGACGAGGACGAACCGCGAGGCGCCGACGGCGGCCGCGGCGTCCAGCACCCGCTCGACGAGCGGCCGGTCGCCGGCCGGGAGCATCGGCTTCGGCCGGCGGTCGCTGAGCGGGCGCATCCGGGTCCCCCGGCCGGCCGCGAGCACGACTACCTGCATGGCCGTGGGGACGCGGACGAGCGACTTACGCCTTCGGCCCGCGTCCCCCCGGCTTCCGGCCCGCCCGCCGGACCCCCGGACGATTTTTGCCCGTCCCCGGCGACCCCGGACGCATGTTCGGAACCAGCGGGGTGCGCGGCCCGGTCGGCGAGGCGGTCACCGGCGACCTCGCGCTCGACGTGGGTCGTGCGGTCGGGAGCGGGGCCGACGAGGTGCTGGTCGGCCGCGACGCCCGCCGGAGCGGGGAGTTCCTCTCGGCGGCGGTCACGGCGGGGCTCGCCGAGTGTGGCGCCGACGCCGTCGACTGCGGGCGGGTCGCGACGCCGACCCTCGCCCGCGCGGTCCGGCGCCGGGGCGCCGACGCGGGCGTGATGGTCACCGCCTCGCACAACCCGCCGGCGGACAACGGCCTCAAGCTCTGGACCGCCGCGGGACGGGCCTTCGGGACCGACCGCCGGGAGCGCGTGACCGAGCGAGTCGAGTCGGGCCGGTTCGACGCGGCCGCGTGGGACGGGACCGGCCGGCGCGTCGCGGCGACCGAGCCCACGGAGCGTCACCGGCGGGCGCTCGTCGCGGCCGGCCGGGAGCGGGCCGCCGACGGCGCGGACGGCGCCGACCCGCTCGACGGGCTCTCGGTCGTCGTCGACGTCGGGAACGGCGTCGGGGGCGTCACCGCCGACGCGCTGGTGGACCTGGGGGCCGAGGTGGAGACGCTGAACGCCAACCCTGACGGGCGGTTCCCCGGCCGGCCGAGCGAGCCGACCGCCGAGACCTGCGGGTCGCTGTGTGACGCGGTCGCCCGCGGCGCCGACCTCGGGATCGCCCACGACGGCGACGCCGACCGGACGATGGCCGTCGACGAACGCGGCCGGTTCGTCCCCGGCGACGCCCTGCTGGCGACGTTCGCGCTCGACGCGACCGACCCCGGCGGGACCGTCGTCGCGCCGGTCAACGCGAGCCTCGCGGTCGAGGACGCGCTCGCGGCCCGCGACGTCTCGCTCGAACGGACGCCCGTCGGGGACGTCCACGTCGCCGAGCGGGCGGCGGCGGTCGGAGCAGCCTTCGGCGGCGAGCCGAGCGGCGCGTGGCTCTGGCCCGACGAGGTGCCCTGTCCCGACGGTCCGCTCGCCGCCGTCGTCCTCGCGGCGCTCGTCGCCCGCGAGGGGCCGCTCGCCGAGGCGGTGGACGACTTCGACGCCTACCCCATCCGCCGGGAGTCGGTCGAGACCGGACGGAAGGACGCGGTGATGGGCGCCGTCGCCGACCTCGCCGCCGAGGAGTACGGCGACGTCGACCGGACCGACGGGGTGCGGGTCGCGGTCGAGGACGGCTGGTTCCTCGTCCGGGCCAGCGGCACCCAGCCGCTCGTCCGCCTCACCGCCGAGGCGCGGAGCGAGCGGCGGGCCCACGAGTTGCTGGCGACCGCCCGCGACCTGGTCGAGCGGGCGGCGTAGCCCGGCCCGCCGCGCGCGGCGCTACCCCCAGCCCTCGTCGAGGACGACGGGCACGCCCCGCCGGGCCACGTCGGCCGCGAACGCCCCGGCGTCGGCCCGCAGGAACTCCTGCGTGTCGTAGTGGATCGGACAGACGAGTCCGGGGTCGAGCGTCTCGGCGAGGGCCGCCGCGCCGTGCCGGTCCATCGCCACCGACCCCGAGACGTTGGCGAGCAGGACCGAGACGTCGAGCGCCTCCTGTTCGGGCACGACGTCGGTATCGCCCGGCCAGAGTACCGTCTCGCCGCCGAGTTCGACCAGATACCCGACGCCGAACCCCCGGGGATGGTAGGGCTCGCCTGACGGCCGACAGTGGGGGCCGTCGGGGTCGTTGTACGCGGGGACGCTCCCCACGCCGACGCCGTCCACGGTCACCCGCTCGCGCTCCCCGACGCGGACGACCTCGCGGCCGAGGTCCTCCGGCGCCGGCTCGCGGCCGGCGCGGGCGGCGTCGACGCCCTCGTAGACGACGAGGGTCGCGTCGGGCGCCGCGACGCGGTCGACGCCGTCCGGGTCGTAGTGGTGGTCGTGGGTGACCACCACGACGTCGCCGTCCCGGGCGTCGTAGGGCGGTCCGGCGGGGTGGCCGGTCGGGTCGGCCGTCGGCGGCGACCACCCGCCGGTCAGCACCCCGTATCGGCCGGGGTCGGTGTAGACGACCGTTCCCCCGTCGTCGAGGCGGGCGGTCGCGTAGCCGAGCCAGCGGAGCCGGAGGTCGCCGTACCGGACCGTCACGGCCGGTCGTACGCGGGCCGCCACCTCAAACGTGGCGGGCGAGGAGGAGCGCCGCCAGGGCGGTCGCGGCCGCGTACCCGGCGACGACCAGCCCCGCGACGAGCCACCCGACCCCGACGGTCGACCCCGACCGGTCCCGCGCCCGGGAACGCGCCTCGGCGAGCACCTCGTCGGGCGTGAGTCGCCGCGAGAGCCAGACGCCCGCGGGAACGAGCAGGAGGTCGTCGACGTAGCCCAGTACCGGGACGAAGTCGGGGATCGGGTCGATCGGGCTCGCGGCCAGCCCGACGGTCAGGCCGAGGACGAGGCGGGCGCGACGCGGCGTCCGCGGGTCCCGGAGCGCCAGGCCGAGCGCCCTGACCTCCCGACGGAGCCGGTCGAGCCGGTCGCGGAGGCGCGCCAGCCGGCCACGCTCGGTTCCTCCCGTGCCGCGGGTCACGTCCGTCCGGGGCGCGCCGGGGGAGAAAAACGCCACGACGGCGCCCCGGCCCGTCGGATTCAAGGTCGTGACCGACACACGGAGGGGCATGGAGAGCGACCTCGCGGCGCGGGTGCAGGAGGTGCTGGACGTCGACGTCGAGGAGTTCCGCGCGCAGGCGGAGGCCGACGCGGAGGTCGTCAAGTCCGAACTCGCGGACGGGACCTTCGACAACCACCAGTCCATCGTCGGCCTGGAGTACGAGTTCTACGCGGTCGACAACGGCCGCTGGCGCGGCGCGGGGACCGACGCCGGCGGCGCGCTGATGCGCGTCCCCCGGCGCCTGCTCGAGCTCATCGGGTTCGAGAAGGAACTCGGCCTGCACAACGCCGAGATGACGACGAACCCGCAGCCGTTGAACGAGCAGGGCCTGCGGGCGCAGGTCGCCGAGGTCCGTGCCCGGCTCCGGGCGGCGCTGAACTGCACGCAGGCCGAGGGGATGCGTCTCGTGAGCGACGCCCTCTGGACCATCCCGCCGGCCGGCGAGACGGCCCGCGAGTATCTCACCGACAGCGTCGAGGACGACGGGATTCGCATCGCGACGAACATGACCGACGCCGTCCGTTACCACGCGATGGCCAACGGGCCGGGCGCGCCCGACCGGATGGCCGTCGACGCCCCGAACGTCGACCTCTCGGCGGACACCGTCCTGCCCGAGAGCCTCATCACCTCGATACAGCCCCACTACCAGGTCGCTCACGCCAGCGACCTGCCCGAGCGGTTCAACTACGCAGTCCGCGTCGCCGGCCCGCTGCTCGCGCTGAGCGTCAACTCCCCGTTCTTCCCGCCGGACCTCTACACCACGGACGACGCCGAACGGGTGCTCGCGGAGGCCCGCGACGAGCACCGCATCGGCGTCTTCGAGTCCGTCCTCAACCGCGAGGACGCCCGGAAGGTCCGGTTCCCCCGCGACCTGGGCTCGGTCGAGGAGGCGGTCGAACGCGTGGCGTCGGACGCCACGACCGTCCCGATGCCCGTCGAGGCCGGGGGCGAGCGGTTCGACGACGCCTTCGCCACCCTCCGCCTGAAGCACGGCACGTACTGGCGGTGGGTCCGACCGGTGTTCGACGGCGCCACCCGGTCGGAGGCCAACGCACGGATCGAGTTCCGGCCTATCCCCGCCCAGCCGACCGTCCGGGACTCGGTCGCCTTCCAGGCCGCGTTCGCGGGGCTGATGGAGAGTCTGCCGAAGCGCCGCCACCCCGTCTACGACCAGGACTGGGACGTCGCGCGCCACAACTTCTACGCGGCCGCCCGGGAGGGCCTCGACGCCGAGATCAGGTGGATCACGAACGACGGCCAGGAGACGACCGACCCCGCGGTCGTCTACGACGACCTGCTCTCGCACGCGGTCGACGGGCTCCGGACGGCCGGCCTGCCGACCGACGAGGCCGAGCGGTACGTCGACCCGCTCTCGGCCCGCATCGGGCGGGAGACGACGCCGGCGGCCTGGAAGCGAGCGCGGGTCCGAGAGCGGCTCGACGCCGGCGACGACCTCGGCGAGGCGATCACGGCCATGCAGCGGGCGTACATCGCCCGCCAGGAGGAGACGCTGCTGGAGGGATCGTTCGCGGGCTGGCTGTAAACCGACGGACCCGGCGCCTACAGCAGGTCGTCGAAGTCCTTGTACCGGTCGATGGTGACGCCGTCCGCGGTCACCTCGGCGACGTTGATGCCGTTGCCGGAGGCGACGTCGCGCTCGACCGCGCTGTCGATGGCGCGGGCGGCCACGCGCCGGGCGTCGTCGACCGAACCCTCCGCCTCGTACTCGCGCTCGAGGACGCCCAGGGCGTACTGGCTGCCGGACCCGCTCACGGCGTAGTCCTCTTCAGTCATCCCGCCGAGCGGGTCGAGCGAGTAGACGTGCGGCCCGTCCTCGTCGACCCCGCCGAGGAGCGGAGCGACGATGAAGAATGCGCCCGAGCGCAGGAAGTTCGCGGTGAGCGTCGACAGCGCCTGCATGCTCATGTCCTCCCCGCGCCGGGTCTCGTAGAGCCGGACCTCGGCCTTGAGCGAGCGGATCAGCGACTGGGCCGCCGAGACGGAGCCGGCGATGGTGAGCGCTCCGGTCGGGTGGATCTCCTCGACTTTCTGGACGTCCTTGCTGGAGATCATGTTGCCGGCGCTCGCCCGCATGTCGGTCGCGAGCACGACGCCCTCCTCGGTGGTGAGCCCGACCGTCGTGGTGCCCGTCTTCATCCCCTCGTCGCCCGCCTCGCTCCCGGCCTGACCGGTCTCCGGGAACTCGCCCAGCTCCGGCCCGAAGACGTTCGAGTGGTCGCCGTTGAGCGGGTCGAGGCTACCGGCGGAGTCCGTCGGTTGTCGCATCACCCTCGGTTGGGCGGGACCGCCCATAAATCCAGCCTTTCGGCACCGAACCCCTCGGCGGCGGCGGGATCGGGGAAGCGCGTCGGATGCGAATCACGGTCGCCGTTCAGTGGAGCGGCATCCGCCGGATGTTCGGCCATGGCGGCTCGTCACGAACCGCCTCGGGGTCGAGCTCCGAGCCGGCGTCCGCGCTCGGCCGCCGGTCCCGGCCGCGGCCGAGGCGATCGGTCCGGCCGTGTGGCCCCGCCGACGCGGCCGCTCGCGGTTGGATACACTTCCGCGAGTCCCCGCTCGGCTACTCGCCGCGCGCCTCGTCGTACGCCGTCCCGAGCGCGTCCACGAGTCGATCCACCGGAAGACGGACGCCCGCCTGCCCGACCAGGAGCGCGACCGGCATCAGCAGGATGCCGAGCGCCACGGTCGCCTGGTACGCCGCGAGCAGGCCCGCCCGCCGAACGTCGTCGAACATCGGTGTAGCCAGCCGTCGGGGAGGCGGGATATATAAAAATATCGGCGCGCGGCGGCGCGCTATCCCGCCGATGTCCGTCGGTTTCGGCCGCCGCCGCCGGTCGGCACCGTCGGTCCCGGGACCGGCCGAGCCACGCGGGGTCACGCCGTACGGCCTGCGGCGCTCATCGGCGTCGTAGTCATAAGTTATGCGCGTAATGCGCCGACGTGCGCGGGCAGCTGGCGTCCGCGCACGCGGGTCAGGGGGAAGCCTGATACCGGCCGTCCGCCAAGGAGGCCGCATGACCGACTGGACCGACATCATCGTCCGGGATCGGATGACGGTGGACCAGGAGTTCGGCGAGCGGATCCGCGACTCCCGGTTCACCAGCCAGGAGTGGGGGCTGATCATGACCGCGACGGAACTGGAGATCGAACACGCCGACGACCCCGAGCGGGCGCGGCTCGTCGCGGACACGGAGAACCTGCCACAGATCATGCCGGAGTTGGACAACGTCCGCTCGCAGGTGCCCGGGGCGGGGGCCGAGGGCGACGGGTCGGGCGTCGTCGACTCGCTCAAGTCCGCGCTCGGGCTCGGGAACGGCGACGAGCGTCTCCAGGCGGCCGAGCGGCTCACCCAGGAGTACGCCGACGAACTCCAGGCGCACCTGGAGGAGAAGGGCAAGTGGGAGCGGGTGCGGTCC
>JBDGSZ010000118.1:0-8850 GCA_042217265.1 Haloferacaceae archaeon | reverse complement strand
AGGCCGCCCGGCGCGAGGTCGTCGCCCAGCACCCGGTGGACGCCGTCGGCCGCCGCGACGAGGCCGCCGGCGACCGCCCGGGGGTCCTCGACCGACCCGAGCGTCGTCCAGCCGCCGTCGTGCCGGGCGACCCGTCCGTCCCCGCCGGCCGCCACCACCGCCCCGTCGCCGTCGTCGCCGACCGCGGCCGCCGCCCCGAAGCCGGTCGCCTCCCCGTCGACGAGGACGTCCTCGCCGGCCGCGACGGCGGCGTCGTCGACGACCGCCACGTCGCGGACGGTCCCCCGGCGTTCCATCCCGAACCGCCCGACTCGGTCGCCGGCCAGCGCGATCCGGACCAGGCCCGCGTCGCTCGCGACGTACGCGACTGTCCCCTCGCGCCGGTCGTCGTGGATCCGCTTTTCGGCGATGTCCCCCATGCTCCTTGCTGTCGCTCCCGCCGTCGAAAACCTTCCGCCGACGGCTTCAGACGAACTCCCGGACGTCCGAGTACCACATGTCGTGGTGGTCGACGGCTCCGACCCGGTCGGCGACGGCGACGGCGATGGCGTGCCAGCAGAGCGCCTCCGGGTCCTCGGGGTCGAGGTTGTACTCGCTGTCCTTGCAGGTACAGCCGCCGTCCTCGACCACGTACTCGTCCTCGTGGCCGACGACGACGGTGAAATCCCGGTAGCGCTTGACCCGCTCCTCGGAGACGGCCTCGATGGCCCGCCGCCCCCGCGCCCCGTGGACGGCGATGATGGCCTCGACGGCATCGCCGGTCAGCTCGCCGGCCTCGGCCAGCGCCGCCCGCCACCCGTCGTCGGCCCCGCCGTCGCCCCCGGTCACTACCGTCCGTTCCGCCGTGTGCGGCAAAAGGCTTCGGTGACGACCCCCCGCCGTCGGCCCGCGAACGCCGTGAGGCAAGGCTTAACAGGTCGGTCGCCCGCGTTCCGGCCATGCAACCCCTCCAGACGGTCACCCGGGACACCTTCTGGACAATCGGCCCCGTCGGGAAGGCGGCCTTCTACTACCTCGCGGCGGTGGCGCTCCTGATCTTCGGGTACGGCGTGTACGCCAGGTTCGCGCGCTACGCCCGCGCGGGCGGCGACCCGTTCGAACGCCTCGACGACCTGCCGGCGCGGGTGCTGGAGGCGGCGCGGATCGTCGGGTCCAACGAGGCGCAGTTCGACCGCGACCGGTTCGCCGGCCTGATGCACACGTTCGTCCTCTGGGGCTTTCTCACCCTGCTCGTGGGCACGACCATCCTCGGGATCGACATGGACCTCTACCGGCCGCTGACGGGGCAGTCGTTCTTCGTCGGCGACTTCTACCTCTCGTACTCGCTGGTGATGGACGCGCTCGGCCTCCTCTTCGTCGTCGGCGTCGGGATGGCGCTCTACCGCCGGTACGCCGCCCGCGACGGCCGCCTGTGGGGCAGGCACACCTCGCTGGAGGACGACGCCTTCGTCTGGACGCTCTTCCTCCTCGGCGTCGGCGGCTACGTCGTCGAGGCGGTGCGCATCGTCGGCACCGGCTTCCCCGACTTCGAGACCGTCTCCTTCGTCGGCTACGCGCTGGCGCTCGGGCTCTCGGCCGCCGGCCTCTCTGCCGGCACCGCGGAGGCGCTGTACGCCGTCTCGTGGTGGAGTCACGCCCTCCTCGCCCTGGGGTTCGTCGCCCTGATCCCATACGCAAAGCCCTTCCACATGATCTCCTCGTTTGCCAACGTCGTCACCCGCGACGAGAAGGCCGGCGTGCGCCTCCCCTCCGTGCCCGCCGACCTCGACGCCGACACGGGCGCGGGGTCCATCGACCACTTCTCGTGGCGGGAACTCCTCGACCAGGACGCCTGCACGAAGTGCGGCCGCTGCTCGTCGGCCTGCCCAGCCAACGCCTCGGGGCGGAACCTCGACCCGCGGGACGTCATCCTCGACCTGAAGCGGTATCGCGAGGCCCGCGACGCCGGCGGCGAGGCGGTCGACATCGTCGCCGACGGCGGGACGAGCGTGATCGACGCCGAGACGATGGAGTCCTGCATGGCCTGTATGGCCTGTATGGACGCCTGTCCCGTCGACATCGAGCACCTCAAGTCGTTCACCCGGCTGAACCGCGAACTCGTCGACACCGGGCAGGTCGACTCGAACGTCCAGGACGTGTTCCAGGACGTGATGCGGAAGGGCAACACCTTCGGGGAACCACAGCGCAAGCGCGGCGACTGGACCGAGGAGCTGGACTTCGAGGTTGCGGACGCCCGCGAGACCGAGGTGGAGTACCTCTGGTACGTCGGCGACTACCCCAGCTTCGACGAGCGAAACAGGCGGGTGGCCCGGGCGCTGGCCCGCGTGTTCGAGGCCGCCGGCGTCTCCTACGGCATCCTCTTCGACGACGAGAAGTACGACGGCAACGACGTCCGGCGCCTCGGCGAGGAGTTCCTCTACCTCGAACTCGCCGGCCACCACGTCGAGACCTTCGAGGACTGCGAGTTCGAGCAAATCGTCTGTACCGACCCCCACTCGTTCAACACCTTCCGCAACGAGTACCCCGAACTCGACCTCGGCGAGTTCGCCGACGACCCGATGATGCCGTTCGAGTACGACGGCACCTGGAACGCGGACGGCGAGGTGGACGTCCACCACTGGACCCGGGTCGTCGCCGACCTCGTCGACGCGGGTCGCCTCGACGTGCCCGACGCGCTCGACCACACCGTCACCTACCACGACCCCTGCCACCTCGGGCGGTACAACGGCGAGTACGAGGCGCCGCGTCGCCTGATCGAGGCGACGGGGTGTGACCTCGTGGAGATGCCGCGCAACCGCGACGACTCGTACTGCTGTGGCGGGGGCGGCGGCGGCGTCTGGACCGAGGTGGCCGAGGACGAGAAGCCGAGCGAGGAGCGCCTCCGCGAGGCCCTGGAGGACACGCCGGCGGCCGCCGTCGAGAAGTTCGTCGTCGCCTGTCCGATGTGTATGACGATGTACGAGGACGGCCGGAAGACCGGCGGGTACGAGGAATCGATCGAGATCGTCGAGGTGTCCGAGTTGCTCGTCGAGGCGCTAGACGCGGGTGTGGCCGCCGGCTCGGCCGCTGGCGCCGGCGTCGACGCCGACGCCGCCGCGGACTGACGCGGGACGCCGGCGCGTGACCGGCGCCCCGACGCCAGGCTTTCGACCCCCGGGCGCGTCGGTCGGCCCATGCGCGTCAACGAGGACGACCTTGAGTGGTCGGAACTGGAGCGCGGCGGGACGCGGTTCCGCCGGAAGAAACTGGCGACGGCGGCCGGCGGCGAGGCCATCGGGTGTAGCCTCTACGAACTGCCCCCCGGAAGCAAGTCCTGGCCCTACCACTGGCACGCGGGCAACGAGGAGGCCGTGTACGTCCTCGCGGGGACGGGGACGCTCCGCCTCGACGGCGGGCGCGAGCCCCTGGAGCCGGGCGACTACGTCGCCCTCCCGGCCGGTGAGGGGTCGGGTCACCGGGTCATCAATGACGGCGACGACCCGCTTCGTTACCTCGCCGTCTCCACGATGGAGGACCCGGACGTGGTCGCGTACCCCGACTCGGGGAAGGTCGGCGTCTACGCCGGGTCGCCGCCGGGGGGCGAGGCGGAGCGGAGCATCCACGGCTACTACCGGCGCGAGGACGACGTGAGCTACTGGCTCGACGAGGAGGAGGGGGCGACGGGGACGGAGTAGCCGTCAGTCGGCGGCGGCGTCCGGCGGCCGCTCCCGGTCGCGGCGGTCGGCGGCGTAGCGCGCGAAGTTCTCGAACAGTCGCTTGGCCTCGCAGGCGGCGTCGTAGTTCGCCGCCGTGATGCCGTCGAGCACCTCCTGTACGCCGTCGGCGCCGACGTGCTCCTCCTTTCCGCGGGCGATGCGCTCCGCGGTCTCGCGGTCGTACTCAGGGTGGAACTGGACGCCCCAGGCGTGCCCGGCGCGGAAGGCGTGGACGCCGTAGTCGTTCTCCGCGAGCAGGTCGGCCTCCGGCGGGAGTTCGACCACCGTGTCACCGTGGGAGGTGAAGACGGTGAACTCCTCGTCGATCCCCTCGAAGAGCCGGTCCCCGGCCACCTGCTCGACGGTCCGGTAGCCGAGTTCGAACTCCCCCATGCCGGCCACGCGCCCGCCGAGGGCCTCGGCGAGCACCTGGTGCCCGTAACAGACCCCGAGCACCGGCAGGCCCCGCTCGGCCGCCTCGGCGACGTACTCGACGAGCGGGGGGATCCACGCCTCGTCCCAGTAGACGGAGGCCCGCGACCCCGTGATGACGACGCCGTCGAAGTCGAAGCCGTCGGGCGGCGTGCCCTCGCGGACGTCGAACTCGACGAGGTCGGCCGGGAGCTCCCGGCGGAAGTTCCGGCGCGTGCCGTCGCTGTATGACGCGTCAAGCAGCGCGAGCCGCGGTCGACTCATTACGGGCCTGAACGCCGCCCGCGCGGAAGTGTCTTGCCCCCGCGACCGGCGACACGGCTATGCCGCTCGCCCGCGCAGCCGCCGCTGTGACCCGACGCTCCGACGGCGGCGACCCCGCCCCCGACGCCGACGGCGTCGCGGCGCTGTTCGACCACCACCCCGACGTCGGCCTCCATCACGGCGCGCAACTCGCCGTCTACGGCGACGGCGACCGCGTCCTCTCGCGCGCCGGCGGCGTCGTCGGCCCCGACGGGGACGCCCCCGCCACGACGCCCGACCGCAAGCACGTCCTCTTCTCGTGTACCAAGCCCTTCGTCGCCGTCGCGGCCCACCGGCTGGTCGAGGACGGCCGCCTCGCGTACGACGACCCCGTCCGCGACCACTGGCCCGGGTTCGCCGACCCCGGGACGACGAAGGCCGGGACGACGGTGGGCCACGTCCTGAGCCACCGCGCCGGCCTCCACGAGAGCCCCGTCGACGACGACCCGGCCGCGTGGGCCGACTGGGACCGCGTCGTGGGCGTCATCGAGGACATGGAGCCGGCGTTCGAGCCGGGTGCCACCGCCGCCTACCACGCGCTCACCTACGGGTTCCTCGTCGGCGAACTCGTCCGGCGGGTCGCCGGTCAGCCCGTCGCCGCCCACGTCCGCGAGCGGGTGTTCGAGCCGCTGGGGATGGCCGACACCCACCTCGCGCTGCCCGACGACTGCGAGGACGACGTGGCCGAACTGGCGGGCTTCGCGCCGTTCGACCGGTGTCGCGACCCCGGCGTCGGCCTCGGGACCGGGACGGCGGAGGCGGCCGCGTTGTTCAACCGCGAGGCGATCCACCGCGCGACCGTCCCCTCGGCCAGCGCGACGGGCACGGCCCGCGACATGGCGCGGTTCTACGCCTGCCTGGCGAACGGCGGGTCACTCGACGGGACGCGCCTGCTCGCCCGGGAGACCGTCGAGCGTGCGACGGCGGTCCGGGCCGACGTCGAGCGCGACGCGACGATGGGCGTCCCCCGGCGCTACGCCATGGGCTTCGAGCGGGCGGGGACGACCGGCGACAAGTTCGGCTCGCTGGCCCCGCCGCGCGTCTTCGGCCACGGCGGCCTCGGGAGCGTCGTCGGCTGGGCCGACCCCCGGGACGGCCTCGCGATGGCCTACGTCACCAACGGGATCCGCGACGAGTACGAGCACGTCGCCCGGGCGAACGCGATGGCCGACGCCGTGCGGGCCGCGTTCGGGTAGCGGCGCGGCCGCCCGGCCGGGTCCGACCCCGCGGTCGCCGGACGCCCGCGCGTCGCTACTCCTCGACCGACGCCAGGAACCCGAGGAGGTCGTCGTTGACGACCCGCGAGGCCTCGACGCCGACGAGGTGGCCCGCGTCGTCGAAGACGCGGCGGTCCCCGCGGGGCAGGTCCGCCGCCAGGCGGTCGGCGCGCTCGACCGGCCAGAGCGCGTCGGCGTCGCCGTGGACCACGAGCGCGGGGACCGTCACCTCGTGGAGCCGGTCGCGGACGTCGAACCCCGAGAGGGCGGCGCGCTGGGCGTCCCACGCGTCGACGCCGGCGTCCTCCGCGCCCCGCCACTCGACGATCCGCTCGACGACGTCGGACTGCCGGTCGCGAAAGCCCGCCGAGAGCGCGGCGGCGGTCGACTCGCGGAGCGCGTCGGGGTCGTCGGGCGACGCGCGGAGCGGCGAGAGGTCGAGCCCGTCGGCGCGGGCGGCGGTCCCGAGGAGCGTCAGGCTCCGGACCCGTCCCGTGTGAAGCGCCAGGGAGAGCGCGACCGCCCCGCCGAGCCCCCGGCCGACGACGTGGGCCGAGCGGCGCCCGGCGTCGTCGAGGACCGCCGCGGCGTCGCGGGTGAGCGTTCGGAGGTCGTAGGGACCGGGCGGGGCGTCGGACCGGCCGCTCCCGCGCAGGTCGGGGACGACCGTCTCGTGGGGGCCGGCGAGCGCGGCGTGCTGCCAGCCCCACTGCCAGGCGCCGAACCCGAGGTCGCCGACGAGGAGGACGGGCGGCCCCTCGCCGGCCGTCTCGTAGTACAGGTCGGCGCCGTCGCGGGTCGCGACGGGCACTACGCGTCCATGAGCGCCCGGAGCACGTCGGGCGCCTCGTCGAGGGCGTCGTCGAGGGCGTCGACGTCGGGACCGCCGCCCTGGGCGAAGTCGGGCGGGCCGCCGCCGCCGCCGCCGACGCGCCGCGCGAGCCGGCCGACGACCTCGCCCGCGTCGATGGGGACGCCGTCCGGGACGCCGACGACGAACTGGGCGCTCCCCCCGTCGCCGCTTCCGAGGACCGCCACGGTGCCCTCGTCGACGAGGGCGTTCGCCGTCGCGCGGAGTTCGTCGGCGTCGGCGTCGATCCGCTTCACCGCGACGGCCGTCCCCCCGACGTCGAGCTCCTCGACCTCGCCCCCGGCGGCGCGGGCCTCCGCGAGTTCCTCCTTCAGCCGGTCGATCCGCTTCCCGCGTTCCTTCCACTCCTCGAAGAACCGCTCGGCGGTGTCGGGCACCTCGTCGGGTTCGACGTCGAGGACGTCGGCGGCGGCGTAGAGGGCGTCCTCGACGCGGTGGGTGGCCTCGACGGCCGCCTCGCCGGCGGCGAAGGTGATGCGCTCGACCCCGTCCTGTATCGGCTCGGTCGAGAGCACCTTGATGGCCCCGATGTCCCCGCTCCGGGAGACGTGAGTGCCGGCACACGCCTGGACGTCGCCGTCGACGTGGATGAGCCGGATCTCCCGGCCCGGCGGGATGCCGCCCTGGTAGATGTCGAAGCCGTGCTCGCTCTCGGCCTCGTGGCGGTCCGGCCACTCCTGTCTGACTGGGACGTTGTCCCTGACCACCTCGTTCGCGACCCGCTCGATCTCCTTTATCTCCTCGCGGCCGATGCGGCGGTGGTGGTGGACGTCGAGCCGGGCGGAGTCGACTCCCTTCTGGGCGCCGGCCTGCCGGATGTGGTCGCCCAGCACCTGCCGGGCGGCGTGACCGATCACGTGCGTCGCGGTGTGGTGGCGCATCAGGGCACGCCGGCGGTCGGCGTCGACGTGCCCGCGGACGAACTCGCCCTTGCCGGGGTCGCCGTCGGTCCGGTGGAGCACCACGCCGTCGCGGGACTGGACGTCGTTCACCTCGACGGTGGTGCTCTCGGTGCTGAGCGTCCCCGTGTCGGCCGGCTGACCGCCGCCCTCGGGATAGAACATCGTCTGGTCGAGCACCACGTCGTAGCCCTCCTCGCGCTCGAACACGTCGAGGACGACCGCCTCGAAGTCCGTTCGCTCCTGGTCCTCGTAGTACAGCAGGTCGGTCTCCGGCAGGTCCTCCAGGCGGTCGTCGCCGGCCCGCCCGTCCGCGTCGTCGTCGCCGCCGCCGTGCCGCTCGGCGACCAGCGCGTAGAAGTCGTCTGGTATCTCGACGGTGGCACCCTCGCGCTCGGCGATCTCGCTCACCGTGTCCGGCTGGATGCCGTGTGAGTCGTAGAGTTCGATGAGCGTGTCGAGCGGGACGGGCTCGTCGCGGTCGGCGTACTCCTCGGCGACGGCCTCGACGCGGCGGGTGCCCCGCTCCAGCGTCTCGCGGTACTTCGCCTCCTCGGTCCGAACCACGTCCCGGATGGTGTCGCGGTTCCGGTAGCCCAGGCGCTCGGCCTGCATGTCGACCAGTTCGTCGAGCGGCGCGTCCACGCCCACGTCGTCGACGAGGCGCTTGGTCCGGCGCAGGACCATCCGGGCCAGGTAGCCCGTCGAGACGTTCGAGGGGACGATGCCGTCGCCAAGCATGTACGCGAGCGTCCGGCAGTGGTCGGCGATGGCGTAGATGGATTCGAGCGGTTCGAGCAGCCGGCGGAGCTCAGCGACCGGCACGTCCAGGCGGTCGGCGATCTCCGCGCGCGCCGCCTCGACGTCCTCGACCTCGTCGATGTCCATCCGGCCGGCGAGCGTCGCGGCGCGGTGGACGAGGTCCCGCTCGTCCTCGTCGTGCTCGATCCCCGCGTTCTCCTTCAGGAACTCGATGGTCTCGGGGTAGACCGCCTCATACACCGTCGGGGTGCCCTGGGACATCCAGGTCCACCGCTCCAGCCCGTAGCCGGTGTCGACGACGTACGTGTCCATCTTCGAGTAGCGGTTCCCGTCCTTCAGGCGGTACTCGCCGTCGTCGTCGCGCTCCATCGACATGAAGACGAGCGTGGCGAGCTCGGCGCCCCGGTAGATTACCTCGAAGGCGGGCCCGGCGTTGCCGCCGCCGACCCAGGGGTCCTCGATGTACGTCACCTCGTCGAGGTCGACGCCCATCGACGCGAGGAACTCGTCGCAGTACTCGACCGTCCGGTCCTTCCAGTAGACTTCGCCCGAGTAGGCGTACTCGTCCTCGACGTCCTCGCGGGCGTTAAACGCGTGGTGGGCCATCATCTCGAACGCCATCGTGTGGCGCCCGGTCTTGCCCACGTTGTCGATGTCCTGCATCCGGATGC
>JBDGSZ010000043.1:0-8886 GCA_042217265.1 Haloferacaceae archaeon | reverse complement strand
CTCCCCGTCCTGTACGTCCACCGCGGGGACGACCTCGAACGCCGGGAACATGGCGTGGCGTCGGCGGCCGACGGGCCTAAAGCCGTCGTCCGACGGCGAGCCCGTCGCTCCGCAACGCCTTTCGCTCCGGCCGCCGGACCGCGGGTATGGAGCTGTTCGGGTCCAGCGGGACACGGGGGACCGTCGGCGAGGCCATGACGCCCTCGCTCGCCCTCCGCGTGGCCCGCGCGGCCGGGACGGTGTGGGACGCCGACCGCGTCGCCGTCGCCCGCGACACCCGAACCTCGGGACGGATGCTCGCCGACGCCGCCGCTAGCGGGCTGGCGAGCGTCGGGGTGGACGCCGACCGCCTCGGGACCCTTCCTACCCCCGGCGCCGCGGCCTTCTGCGAGCGGGAGGGCACGCCCGCCGTCGTCGTCACCGCCTCGCACAACCCACCCGAGTACAACGGCATGAAGTTACTCGGGGCGGACGGCGTCGAGCTCACCGTCGACGCGCTCGAACGGGTCGAACGCCACGTCTTCGACGAACCGGTCGCGGAGGCGACGTGGGACGAGGTCGGCGGAACGCGCCGGGTCGACGACGCCGGCCGGCGGTACGTCGCGGACCTGCTCGACGCGGCCGACCGGGGGCGCGTCGCCGACGCCGACCTCACCGTCGCGGTCGATCCGGGCCACGGCGCCGGGGCGCTCACGTCGCCCGAGTTCCTCCGTCGGCTCGGGTGCCGCGTCGTCACGACCAACGCCCAGCCCGACGGCCACTTCCCGGGGCGGGACCCCGAGCCGGTCGCGGAGAACCTCGGCGACCTCCGGCGGCTGGTCCGGGCGGCCGGCGCCGACCTCGGGGTGGCCCACGACGGCGACGCCGACCGCGCCGTCTTCGTCGACGAGACGGGGACGGTCGTCCCGGGCGAGGCGTCGCTCGCGGCGCTCGCGGCCGCCGAACTCGACGCCGGCGACGCCGTCGTCGCCGCGGTCAACGCCTCACAGCGCCTCGTCGACGTCGTCGAGGACGCCGGTGCGCGCCTGGAGCTCACGCCCATCGGCGCGACGAACATCGTCACCCGCGTCCGCGAACTCCGGGCCGACGGCGTTCCCGTCCCCATCGCCGGCGAGGGCAACGGCGGCGTCTTCTTCCCCGACTACCGCCTCTCGCGGGACGGCGCGTACGTCGCCGCGCGCTTCCTCGAACTCGTCGCCGACCGGCCGGCGAGCGAGGTGGTCGCCCCCCACCTCGACTACCACTTCGTCCGGCGGGGGATCGAGTACGGCGACGAGGACGAGCGCGAGGCGCTGATGGCCGCCGCCACCGAGTACGCGGCCGCGGCCGACGTCGATCCCGACACGACCGACGGATACCGCCTCGACTTCGGCGACGCCTGGACCCTCGTGCGGCCCTCCGGCACGGAGCCGAAGGTCCGGGTCTACGCCGAGGCGCGCGAGCCGGACCGGGCCGAGGCGCTGGCGAACGACCTCGTCGAGATCATGGAGTCGGCCCGCTAGCGCGCTACCCGTCCAGCGCCGCCTCGAGGTCCGTCCGCGCCTCGCGTAAGCGCTCCAGCTCCGCCGCCACCTGCCCCTGCCGGAGCCGCTCGCGCTGGTCGTCGGACAGTTCCGCCCTGGCCTGTGCGGCCTCGCGGATCCGCCCGTAATCGGTCTCGCGGGGCAGGTCCCGCACCGTCCGGGCCAGTTCGACGACGTCCTCGTCGGCGAACCGGCCGACGACGGCGACCAGCTCCTCGCCGCGCATCCGCAGGACGTCGCCCGACGGCGGCGGCCAGCCGACGGAGAGCGGCTCCCCGTCCAGCCGTTCCAAGTAGGTGCGGTGGGTGGCGACCCGCGCCCGGAGCGCCCCCGGATCGTCGACGTAGTGGTCGAGCTTCGAGGCCGAGTAGTCGGCGTACTCCAGGAGCGTCGGCACCGGCTCCTCGCCGGCGGCGTACTCCGCGACGTACTCCCGCAGATCGCCGGGCGGAGGCCGGAAGTCGACGAGCGGGAACCGCTCGGTCGCCTCCAGGAACGCGAAGAGGTCGCGGGCGCTCGCCGACCGCTTGAACCGCTCGAAGGCCGCCTCGACCGCCTCGTCGTACTCGGTTATCGGGTCCCGCAGCGCCCCGACGGGCGCGTCGAGGTCCGCGTCGCCCAGCCGTCGCACCCGCTCCAGGTCCGCGATCCGGTCCTCGACCGCCCGGAGCGTCTCCCGGGCCTCGTGGCGGGCGCGCCGGAACCGCTCCTCGGCGTCGTCGCGGCGCTCCAACCGGTCGACGAGTTCGGCCGCCGGCGCCAGTGCCTCCCGGGCGGCCGCGAAGTCGTCGTCGCTCAACCGCCGCTTGTCGACCGCCTCGGCCGCCTCCTCGAAGGCCTCGCGCGCCGGCAGGTCGTCGTCCAGTCCCTCGGCGAGGCCGGCGAACTTCTCCTGGAACTCCACGTAGGCCTCGAAATCCCCGGTCCCGGTGGCCGAGTCCGCGTACCGGTCGAGGAGCGCCGTCGCCCGACGGTAGGCGTCCGCCGCCGCGGTGACGGCCTCCTCGCCGGGGTCCGCGACCGCCTCGCGCGCCTCGCGACGCTCGGCCCGGGTCCGTTCGAGGCGTTCGACCGCCTCGCTGGCCCGCTCGGGGAGGTCCGTCGCCGCGCCGGCGTCGGTCGCGTCGGTGGCCACTACCCGTACACCTCGTCGGGATCGAAGACCCGGTCGCCGACCGTCTCGCCCTCGACGGTCCGGTGGAAGCAGGAGCGGTAGCCGGTGTGACAGGCGCCGCCCTCCTGTTCGACCCGGTAGAGCAGGGCGTCGGCGTCGCAGTCGATCCGAACCTCCCGGACCCGCTGGCCGTGACCGCTCGACGCCCCCTTCTCCCAGAGTTCGTCCCGGCTGCGCGAGTAGTAGTGCGCGCGCCCGGTCTCGCGGGTCCGCGCGAGCGCTTCGGGGGAGACGTAGGCGAGCATCAGCACCTCGCCCGTCTCGGCGTCCTGTGCCACCGCGGGGACGATGCCGTCGTCGCCGAAGTCGACGTCGACCGCCGTCTCGGCCCCGGGCCCGCTCCCGGCGTCGGTGTCGCTCATGGCCCGACGGAGGCGTCTCGGGCCGATAGGTCTTGTGTCACGTCAGACCAGGCCGGCGGCAGAGAGCAGACCGAAGAGCAGATCGCCGTAGGCGAGACCGACGACCAGGCCGCCGAACGTCGGCACGAGAAACGGGATCCCGGGGGAGATCCGGACCGCGTCGCGCTCGACGACCGTCTCCAGACCCTCTCGGAGGGTTCCGGGCGTCGTCCCGTAGGCGTCGCCCTCGATGTCGTCGAGGAACGCGGCGGCGGCCCAGGGGTCCTCGAGGTCGGCGGCGTCCGTCCCGTTCCCACGGTCGTCCGGACCCGGTGGGTCGGTCCGGACGCCCGGGTCCTCGTCCGGGTCGGCCCGCGGACCGTCGGGTCCGTCCCCGTCGGTTCGCGGGCCGTCGGGTCCGTCCGTTTCGCCCGGCGGTCCGTCCGGCCCGTCCCACTCGACGGCGCCGTCGCCGGGGTCGCGGGTCGTCCCAACGCTCGCCGGGTCGCGGTGCTCGTCGGGCGCCGCGCGGAGGGCGTCGAGGGTCGTCCCGCGCCACCGGAGGTACATCCGGAGGGCATCGAGGTCCAGCCCGGAGCGGGTGACGCCCTCCCGAGTCTCGAACAACCGGCCGTGGTGCTCGGGCAGGTCCGCGACGGCCACCCGACGGCCGAGGAACATGAGCGGGGAGCGGTCGCCGGCGAGGGCGTTCCGGACGCCGAGCGCGAGGGGGTAGCCCAGGCCGAGGAGGACGGCGTTCGAGAGCACCGTCATCGAGAAGACGCCGAGGGTCGTCCGCTCCATCGGGAGGGCGACCCCGGGCAGGTAGTAGGTCGGATAGGTCGGGAGGAGGACGGCGACAGTCATCAGCGCCTTGGCGTCGGCGCCGCCGAACCCGCCCAGGCGCCAGAAGACGTACGCGACCGGGACGACGAACCCGAGGCTCAGGCCGACCCGGACGAGGAACAGCCGGTCGCCGAACCCGGCGAACGGGAGATGCGAGAGGGTCTCGTAGCCCAGCAGGGCGACGCCGAGCAGCGCCGGCGGCACCCAGGTCCGGTTGGGGACCCGTCGGGTCCGGACGTCACGCCAGGCGGCGTAGCCGAGGACCGGCACCGCGAACAGTCGGAGCAGGTCCGGCACCGACCCCAGGGTCATCGGTTGGGCGTACGCGACCGGGACGTTAGGCGTTCCGGTCGGCGGCGAGAAACGCGAGCGGTCGTCCGCGTCAGATGACGCGGTTCTGCAGGTAGTCGAGGTGCTTGGCGTTGTAGACGATCCTGACCTCGTCGGCCTCCGGCGTGCCGATGCAGGTCAGCCGGACGTTCTTCTCCTCGACCTCCTCGTCGGAGAGGATCTGCTGCATGTCCATGTCGATCTCCCCCTCCTTGACGATGGCCGCGCAGTTCGCACAGGCACCCGCGCGACAGGAGAAGGGCCAGTCATAGCCCTGGGCCTCCGCCGCCTCGAGGATGTACTCGCCCTGGTTGACGTCGAGCGTGCCGTAGTCGACGTCGTCGAGGCCGGCGTCGGCGGCCTTCTCGAAGAGGTCGTCGTCGTCCATCTCCCACCCGTGGTCGTCCAGCACTTCGTAGTTGAGGTATTCTACCGTGGGCATCGGTCGCCGGTCAGTACGCCAAACGGTTAGACTTTGCTGTTCAGCGCCGGAAATCCGGCGGACGACGCACGAAGACGGTCAGAGCGGGACGAACTCGAACACGAGATACGAGGCGAGCGCCGACAGCGACGGGGTGAGCAGCCAGAAGAACACGACCCGTCCGGTGGTCCCCGGGTCGAAGAGGGTGTGCGAGCCGACGAGGTCCTCGGCCCGCTCCTCGCCGACCGCCGGGACGTCGGCCGGGTCCCCGTCGGCGTCGTCCCCGCCCTCGACCAGGGCGTTCACCGACACCTCCGGCCCCTCCCCGCGGACCGCCTCGCCGAGCGTGACGGTCCGGGTCGCCCGGCCCCACCCGAGGCCGACGATACACATCGTGGCGCTCACAGCGAGGCTGGCCGGGATACCGAGATACGAGAGGAAGGCAATGAGCGTGGCGCTCACGACCTCGACGATGAGCGCCGCCAGCAGGGGGAGCTCCGTCAGGTCGCTCCCGACCGTGTCGAGGGTGCGGCGGGCGATGGTGAACGCACCCAGGGTGATGGCGGTGCCGGCGAGCAACACCCCCTCGCTGGTGCCGATGAACCCGCCGCCGACCAGCGGCGCCACCGCGTTCGCCGTGTTCGACGCGCCGGCGGAGAACGCCATGTAGCAGGCGATGGCGAGTATCAGCGCCATCCCGCCCGCCTCGCGCCACGTGGTGTTCGGTCCTAAGCGGGGGAGCGGATCGAACGTCAGCAACGGGCCGGGCGACTGTTCGAGGCGTACCGCCGCGTCGAGGAACGGGTAGAGGTAGCGGCCGACCACCGCACACACCCAGAACGCCAGGACCGGGGCGACGATCCACCACGAGACGATGCCGAGCATCACCCCCTCGTTCAGCGTGTCCGAGGCCACCCCGAGGCCGGCGATGGCGCCGACCGCCGTCATCGACGTCGAGGCGGGGACGCCGAAGGTGTTCGAGAGGAGGAGCGCCCCGCCGACGAAAAAGAGGACGACGACGCTGGCGACGAGCGTGAACTGGCCCTTCGGGACGATGTCGCCGCCCATCGTTGCGATGACGTTCCGGCCGACGGTCCACCCGCCCAGCAGGGCGAACGCCGACATCAGCGCGGCCGCGACCGACTTCCCGACGACGCCGCTTCCCACCGCGGGCCCGAAGGCGACGCCGGTCGAGGACCCGCCGATGTTGAAGCCGACGAACACCGCGACGAGCAGGCCGGCGGCCAGCAGGAGCTCGACCATGGCGGGCGAAGACGGCGGACGGACTTGTGTCTGACCGTTTCGCCCTACGGGACCGGCGCCGCGACCGGCGACGGACCCGCCCTCAGCGGTTCAGCGTGTGGATGGCCTGTCCGCGGGCATTCTCGACCGCCTCCGCCACCGCCTCGGCGAGGGTCGGATGGGTGTGGACGGTCGCGCCGACGTCCTCGAGCGTGGCGCCCATCTCGACGGCCAGCGCCACCTCGGCGATCAGCTCCGAGGCCTCCGGCCCGACGATCTGTCCTCCGAGGACGAACCGCGTCTCGCCGTCGGCCACGACGCGCACGAACCCCCGGGGGTCCGTGTCGGCGGTCAGCGCCCGGCCGCTGGCCTCGAACGGCATCTCCCCCACGACGGGGTCGTGACCCGCCGTTTCGGCCTCGGCCTCGGTCATGCCGACCGTCGCGACCTCGGGGTCGGTGAACACCGCGCTCGGGATCGCGCGGTTGTCCATCGCGGCGG
Organism: Haloferacaceae archaeon; assembly: GCA_042217265.1. Classification (GTDB taxonomy): domain Archaea; phylum Halobacteriota; class Halobacteria; order Halobacteriales; family Haloferacaceae; genus CAZMLQ01. The sequence continues at coordinate 2,508 of JBDGSZ010000043.1, read as the reverse complement.
GGTCGCCGGCGGCGACCTCCGCCGCGACTACCCCCTCGCGGGAGGCCTTGTGCGCCAGCATCGGCTCGCCCGCCACGTCCCCGACGGCGAAGACGTGGTCGACGGCGGTGCGGCACCGGTCGTCGGTCGCGATGAAGCCCGCGTCGGTCGGCTCCAGCCCCACGTTCTCCAGGCCGACCGTGTCCGTGACCGGGTCCCGGCCCACCGCGACGAGGACGCGGTCGGTCCCGTGGGTCGTCTCCGCCCCGTCGGCGCCCTCGGTGGTGACGACGTAGGCCCCGTCGGCGCTCTCGCGCCACCCGGTCGCGGTCTCGCCGAACCGGAAGTCGACCCCGAGGTCCTCGGCGCGCCCGCGGACCACCCGCGCGACGTCGTCCTCGTAGCCCGGGAGGACGCCGTCGAGCGCCTCGACGACCGTCACGTCGCTGCCCAGCTTGGCGAACGTCGTCGAGAGCTCCATCCCGATGTAGCCGGCGCCGACGACGAGCAGGCGGTCGGGGACCGAGTCGAGCGCGAGCGCCCCGGCGGAGTCGAGCACCGGCTCGGCGTCGAACGGGAGCGCCGGGAGCTCCGCGGGTCGGGACCCGGTGGCGACGACGGCGTGCTCGAACTCCACCGACTCCGAGCCCTGGCCCTCGCCGCCGTGGGCCACCCGCGCGGCGTGGGCGTCCTCGAACCGCGCCGTCCCCTCGACCAGCTGGACGCCGTTCGCCTTACAGAGCTTCTCGACGCCGCCGGTCAGCCGCTCGACGACGCCGTCCTTCCACCCCGCCATCGCCGCCATGTCGACCGCGGGGTCGGCGTGGATGCCCATCCCCTCGGCCGACCCCGCGTCGTGGGCGAGGTCGGCGGCGGAGATGAGCGCCTTCGAGGGGATGCACCCGGTGTTCAGGCAGGTGCCGCCGTAGGCGTCGCGCTCGACGAGCGTGGTGTCGAGCCCCCGCTGGGCGGCCCGGATGGCGGCCACGTAGCCGCCCGGCCCGCCGCCGATGACCAGTACCTCGGTGCCCGTCGCGATGTCGCCGACGACCATCACCGCCCGCCACGAGGGGGAGGTAGTAAAGTGGGGCGGCTACGACGACAATTCGACCGCCCGGAGGGTTCCTCCAGACGACGACCGCGACCACATTGGAAGGGACGCGGGGGCTTTCGAGGTGGTTCCAGCGTCGACGGCACAGCCGGCGAGGCGGTCGAGACGGAGTCGATCGACCGCGTCTCACTCGTCCGGGACGAGCTGGTCGCCGACGCGGTCGGTCTCCAGGTCCAGGTCGAGGTCGGCCAGCAGGTCGGCGGCCTCCTCGCGCTTCTCCTGGTGCTCCGCCAGGAACTCGCGCATGAGTTCGGCGGCCTGCTCCTTGCAGTCGCCACAGAGGCGCTCGCCGCCGGCACACTCCTCGTAGACCCGCTTCGCGAACCCGTCGTCGTCCGCCGCGAGCAGGTAGGCGTAGAGCTCGTAGACCGGACACTCGTCGGGTTCGCCGCCCAGTTCGCGCTGCTTCTCGGCGGTTTCGCGCCCGCCGGTCGCGGCGGCCTTCACCTTCTCGTACCCGTCCGCCGGGTCGTCGAGCAGGGAGATGTGCGAGGCCGGGACCGAGGAGGACATCTTGCCGCCCGTGAGGCCGGTCATGAACCGGTGGTAGATGGAGGACGGTGCAACGAACCCGAAGCCGCCGTGGTCGACCTCCACCTCGCGGGCGAGGTCCTCGGCCGCCTCCGCGGAGAGGTCGAAGGCGTCGACGTGGCCCTCGTAGACCCGCTTCTCACCGTCGACGGCCTCGACCAGCGCCTCGAAGGCCTCGTCGGTCGCCGAGCGGTCGAAGAAGCGCACCCGCGGCCGGAGGGGTTCCTTCCCGGCGTTGCGGAGCTTCTCGACCGCGCCGTCCCGGGCGGCCGTTGGCCCGTGCGCCTCGACGAGCCACTCGGCGGCCTCGCCACAGCGCGGGCGGTCGGGGTCCGCCGCGTACTCCTCGCGGTGCTCGTGGGCATCGGCGACGAGCGGGCGCTCCTCGTCGTCGAGTTCGAAGCTCGCGTACGCCTCGGTCACCTTGAAGAAGCGCGTTCGGGCGGCGACGTCCCGCGAGAGGCGCATATGTGGGTCCTGGTCGGGCCCGACGGGGATGACCGTCGGCTTCGGGCCGTCGAGTTGCGGGTAGAGGATGTCGGCGATCTGTGTGACGACCGACTGCATGTGCGAGACGCTGGTCTCGCCGTCGAAACCGTAGATGGACTCGAACTCCGCGAAGCGGGCGTGCGAGCCGAGTTCGAACGAGAGGTCCTGGACGTCGCGGTTGGTCGACTGGCGGTAGAGCTCCCCCTCCTCGGGGTCGAACCCGAGCGCGAGCAGGGAGAGCAGGTAGTTGCGCGCGTGTTCGTCGATCTCGTCCCAGGACAGCCCGCGCGCGGAGTGGGCCTCGAGGTCGGCGATGAGCCCGTAGGCGTCGCCGCCCTGCTCTTGGTGCCAGATGATCTCGTCGAACACCAGCTTGTGCCCGATGTGCGGGTCGCCGG
>JBDGSZ010000090.1:0-9033 GCA_042217265.1 Haloferacaceae archaeon | reverse complement strand
CGGCGCGTATCCACGGCCTGAAGGCCGTGGTATTGCGCCTGCTCAGCCTATAAACTCGGCATCCTGGCGCTCGGGGCATTCGTCTTCCTGATCACCGTCCTGAACGGGCTCGTCGGCGCGCTGAGCTCGTTCGGCTACATCAGCCCGTCGCCGTCGCTGGAGAGCCAGTTCCACCGCTTCGCCAGCACGGTCGAGGTGCTCGGCACCGGCGTCGCCGTCGGCGCGGGTGCGGCCCAGCTCTACCGGTCGGCGCGACGCCACCCCCCGTTCGCCCGCGAGGCGTTCGTCGGGCTGACGCTGCCGGTGCTGTTGCCCTACCTGGCGCGGTACGTCTACCAGTTCGGGCTCATCCTCGATTTCGCCACCGTCGAACTCCTCCGCTCGGGGAGCCTCCTCGTCGGCCTGGCCGGCCTCTACGTCGCGGTGAGCCGCTACGACGTCTTCGAGCAGCTCCCCGCCTCCCAGACGGTCAGCCGGGAGACGGCGTTCGGGACCACGGAGACGCCCGTCGTCCTGCTCTACGCCGAGGACCGCGTCGCCGACCTCAACCCCGCCGCCTGCTCCCTGTTCGGCGTCACGTCGGCCGAGGTCGTCGGCGGCCCGGTGGAGGCGCTGCTGCCCGCGACCGTCGACGCCGACGCGTTCCGCGACGCCGGCCGGATCACGTTCCAGTTCCCCCACAGCGACCGGATGGTCGAGAGCGAGACGACCGTCACGGTCAGCGACGGGGGTCGGGAGATCGGCCGCACCATCGTCTGTAACGACATCACCGAGGAGCGCCGCCGCCAGCAGCGCATCCAGGTCCTCAACCGCGCCCTGCGTCACAACCTCCGGAACGACCTGACCGCCGCCAGGGGCTACGTCGAGATGCTGACAGAGGCCGGGGACGAGGCCGAGAGCCACGCGACCCGGGTCCTCGGCATCCTCGACGGCATGGCCGACCTCGGGGTCAAAGCCCGGGACATCGAGCAGGTGCTCGCGGCCGACGCCGACGTCGACGAGCCCGTGTCGCTGGCTGCCATCGTCGAGCAGGCCGCCGAGGACGCGCGTTCGGCCCACGGCGACGCGTCGATCACGACGGCGGTCCCGGACGACGTCCGCGTGGCGGTCGATCCGGTGGTGCTCCGGTCGGTCCTGCGGGAGTTGCTGGAGAACGCGGCCGTCCACACCGACGGGACGGGCATCGAGGTCGCGTTCGTCGACGCCGAGGGCGACATCGTCGTGAGCGACGACGGCCCGGGCATCCCCGAGTACGAGACCGAGGTGTTCGAGATCGAGGAGGAGACGTCGCTGAAACACGGGAGCGGACTCGGGCTCTGGCTCGTCAAGTGGGGCGTCGACCGGTTCGGCGGGACGGTCCGGTTCGACACCTCCGGGACCGGAACCCGCGTCCACGTCTCCATCCCCGACAACCTCCTCGCCCGCCGGGCGCCGGCCGCCGACTGATCGGCGCCTCCGTCCGGAGCGGGACGACCGCCCTCCTCTCCCGGTGGCTCGTCAGCCGTGTCGACCCTCGCAGCCCGATGTCAGACGGGACGGACCCCCGGCTCGTCGCCGGACGACTCGAAGACGGCGAGGTACGGCGCGCCGGTGTCGACGTCGGGACATCCGTCGGTCCGCTCGACCGGGATCGTCTCGCCGGCGAGGCCAGGGCCTTCGAGGTGGAGTTCGACCGGATACGTCGCCGAGGAGTAGCCCATGACCCGCTCCTCGTGGTCGGTCTCGACGTGCAGATCGGCGTGGATCGGTGGCCGCTCGTCCCGCTGGTCGGTCGACGGCCGGTAGGCGCTCCAGTTGCCCGCCGTACAGACCCCGTACCGGGGCCCGTCGAGACGCTCGGGCAGCGGCGTGGGGTTCGTGACGACGAGCGACCCGGCGCGGACCTGTTCCCGCTCGCCCTCGGGGACCGTCACCTCGTTCCCGAGTCGAAGTTCGTACGCGAGACCGCCCGTGGCGACGTCCGCCGCCAGGACGGTCCCCGTGAGGAGGGCCACGGCCACGAACGCCCGGGTAGCCTGCCGACCCGTCACGAACCGGTCGTCGGCGTCGAGGACGAACCGCGCCCCGAACAGCACGGCCGCGATGGCGAGCAACCCGAGGACCGTCACCGAATCCCCGAGGTCGAACGTCCCCACCGTCTCGAAGAAGAGCATGACCAGCGACACGACGACAACGCCGTATCCCAGCAGCGTCAGCCGTCGGTCGTCGGTCCGCTGTGTGATCGCGAAGATGCCGACCAGAAAGCAGACGACCGACAGCAGTTTCGAGACCGGCGAGTAGCCGAGGTCGACGTTGAAGACGAAGATGCCGACCGCGACGGTCGTGACGACGGCCGCCGCCCCGTCGAACAGCGTCTTCGGGTCCACGTCACGCATCGGCGGCCGTTCGACGCTCGGGCACAAGTATCCCCGCTCCGGAACAAACCGGCGTTTCACCCATCCCCGACGGCGCGACCGGCCGGGATGGGGTCGTCAGCACGGCCCCCGACCCGTGGAACCATACGCCTCCGGGCCGATACTCCCGCCATGGGCGACCCTGCCTGCTACCGTGACTACTGCCCGACGTGTGACCTCCAGGTGACGATCACGGACGGGGAGTGCCCGGAGTGTGGCACGGAACTCCGGCGGGAGTGAGTGCGCCCGGGCGGCTGGACGGCGCCGTGACCCGACGGCTTTTCTATCGGGGCCGACGTAGCCCGGCGCATGCACACCGACGCGTGTCCCGTCTGCGGGACCGACCTCGTCCCGTTCGCCGACCTGTCGGCCGACCTCCGCGAGACGCTGGAGGCGGATCCGGCGCGCCAGGGCCAGTCCGTCCCCCACCGCCGCGAGCGCCACGCCGTCTGTCCCGGGTGTGCGCTCGAACTCCACGGGTGTGGGCAGCCCTACGCCCTCCCCGCCGAGGCGACGCCAGGCTCCGGGACCTGACTCCGCGGCGGCGGCCGACGCGCCTCAGCGCGGCCGGACCGGCTCGTCGTCCTCCCAGGGCCTGCCGGTGAGGCCGTCGACGAGGGTCGCGACCAGGAACGCGGCCATCCCGCCGATCATGTACTGGACCGGAAGCTCGACCATATTACGTCCTTCGTGTGAGCACATGAATCCCTTGTGGGGGGTGGGCCCTCGAACCCGGTGCGCTCCGGCCGCCGGGGGCCCGGGCGCGGGCCGCGGTCAGAAGGCGCCCTCGGTGAACCCGCCGTCGACCCGGAGGACCTCGCCCGTGGTGTAGGAGGCGGCGTCGCTCGCGAGGTAGACGGCGGCACCGACCAGTTCCTCGGTCTCCCCGACCCGGCCCATCGCGGCGCGGCGGTCGATGTGTCGTCGGCGCTCGGTCCCCTCTGCGTAGGTGTCGCGGTTGAGTTCCGTGAGGAAGAACCCGGGTTCAAGCGCGTTGACCCGGACGTCGGGTGCGAGCTCGGCCGCGGCGGCGCGGGTCAGCGCCTCGGCACCCCCCTTCGCCGCGGTGTAGGCCGGCAGGTTCCGGATGCCGAGTTCGGCCGTGATGGAGGTGATGACGACGATGCTGCCCTCGTCGATGGCGGGCGCGAACGTCCGGATGGCCCGGTAGACGCCGTCGAGCTGGACGTCGCGGACGCGCTCCCAGTCGGCCTCCGGCGTGTCGACCAGCCGGTCGCGCGAGACGGCGCCCGCCGACGTGACGAGGACGTCGACGCCGCCGAGGGCGTCGATCGTGGCGTCCCGGAGCGCCCCCAGCGAATCGGGATCGGTCACGTCGCAGGGGCGCTCGACCGTCGCCGCGCCGCGTTCGCGTAGCTTCCCGGCCGTGTCGGCCACCTTCTCGGGCGTCCTGCTCGTCGCAACCACGTCGGCACCCTCGGCCGCGTAGCCCAGGGCGATGGACTCGCCGATGCCGCTCGTGCCGCCGATGACCACCGCGCGCTTCCCCTCGACCGTGACCGGGGTGTGTTCGTACTCGTCCACGGGATCCACCCGTACGCCCGTCCGTCCCCGCGGCGATATATGTTGGTGCGAGCCGCCCGGTTCCCGGGCTCGACCGACCGGCGTCGGGGGGTCGTCCGCCGCCGCGGACCCCGCGGTCAGTGCATGATTACGCCGCCGGAGACGTTGACGTCCTGCCCGGTCACCCGGTCGGCGTCGGGCGAGCACAGGAAGGCGACGTACCGGGCCACGTCGTCGGCCTGTACGAGTTCCTCCTGGGGGCTCTCGGCGGCGTGCTCCGCCTTCACCGTCCCGTAATCGACGCCGCGAGCCTCGGCCTGCTTCTCGAACACGTCGCGCAGGCGGGGGCCCATCACCGGCCCCGGACAGACCGCGTTCACGTTGATGTCGTACTCGCCCACCTCCGCCGCGAGCGTCCGCGTAAGCCCGATGACGGCCATCTTCGAGGCCGCGTAGGGCGTCCGCTCGTACAGCGGTCGCTTGCCGGTCATCGACGAGACGTTGACGATCCGGCCGTAGCCCGCGCGCTTCATCGACGGAAGGAGTTCGCGACAGGCGAGGAAGGTGCCACGCAGGTTGACGTGCATGGTCTCGTCCCACTCCGCGACGGTCACGTCCTCACAGGGCGCGGTCGGACCGGCGATCCCGGCGTTGTTGACCAGGAAGTCGACGCCGCCCGTCGCCTCCAGCGCGGTCTCGACCGCCGCGGCGACGCTCCCGGGGTCCCGCAGGTCGAGTTCGACCTCGATCGCCTCCCGGCCCTCGTCAGCCACAATCTCGGCCGTCTCGGCGGTTCCCGTCTCGGCCAGGTCCGCGACCACGACGTCGGCCCCTCGGCTCGCGAGCCGGCGCGATATCGCTTGCCCGATCCCCTGCCCGGCGCCCGTGACGAACGCGGTCCGCCCTTCGAGGTCCATGCCCCGCGCTCGCCCGCCCCGGACAAATAGCCATCCCCGGGGACGGTCGTCAGGGCCGATTCTACAGGCTTTATGACTCCGACGCCCCCGAAGGCTAGCATGTCCGGGGCCGACAAGCTCCGCCCGAGCCGGCTGCTCATCCTCGCCGGACTGCTCGGGGTGGTCTTTCTCCTCCTGCTCGTCCTCGTCGCCGTGCGGTTCGGACCCCTGCTTCTGGACCTGCCCGTCCGGGCCACGGCGCTCCCCTGACCGTCGCGGGATCGTCCTCCGTCCCGGATTACGCCGACCGGAGCCCGGCCAGCAGCGCGCCAGGCCCCCCGTCCGTCTCGGTGTCGTTCACCGTCGCGTCGACCCGCTCCGCCGCCGGGGTCAGGACGGTCGTGGAACGTCGCCGTCTGGCTCTCCGCTCGCGGCCGCCTGCGAGTAGCGCTCCGCCTCGACGAACGTCCGGCAGTCGGCCGACGCACGACCCCGTCGCGGCGCGCGGCACGCGCCGAGCGGCCGGCCGTCAGCCGGCACGGTCGCCACCAAATTAAATAGCCACCGTGTGCTCTGAGTGTCATGGATGGACGACGGTGGGTCGGCGGGCATCAGCGTGTTGCACGTCGACGACGATCCGGACTTCGTCGCGCTGACCGCCGAGTACCTCGAGCAGAAGTACGAACGGTTCACCGTCGAGACGGCGTCCAGCGCGGAGGCCGGGCTCGACGAACTCGCGGAGCGGGAGTACGACTGTGTGGTGTCGGACCAGAGCATGCCGGGCCGGAACGGGATCGAGTTCCTGCGGGCCGTCCGGGAGGACGACGCCGAGATCCCGTTCATCCTGTTCACCGGCGAGGGGAGCGAAACGGTCGCCAGCGACGCGATCGCCGAAGGGGCGACGGATTACCTCCAGAAGGAGCCGGGGACGGGACAGTACGAACTCCTCGCCAATCGGATCACGAACGCCGTCGAACAGTACCGGACCCGGAAGGAGCTCGCTCGCCGCGAGCGGCGACTTGACGCCCTCTTCGAACACTCGACGGACCGGCTGAGCATCGTCGACGAGGACGGCCGCTACCGGTTCGTGAGTCCCGCCGTGGAGCGTCAGCTGGGGTACAGCCCGGACGAGCTGGTCGGTCGGAGTTCGCTCGACCTCGTCCACCCCGACGACCGCGACCGGGTTCGGGCACGGTTCGAGGAGATCATCGAGAACCCCGGCCGGGTCGTCACCGTGGAGTATCGGGTTCGGAGCAACGACGGCTCGTGGCGGTGGATCGAGTCACGGGAACGCAACCGACTCGACGATCCCTCGATCGAGGGCGTGGTCCTGAACTCGCGTGACATCACCAAACGGAAACGGTACGAACAGCAACTCGAGGCGCTCCACGGGGCGATCGACCGGCTGGTCACCGCGGACAACGAGGAGGACATCGTCCGGATCACGGTCGAGGCCGCGAAGAGCGCGCTCGCGTTCCCGTACGTCATCTTCCGACTCCGGAACGACGACGACGAACTCGTCCCCGTTCACGTCAGCGAGGAGACGACCGAGCGCCTCGGCGGACAGCGGCCGGTCTACGAGCCGGGCGAACCGACCGCCGGGCTCGCGTACTCGAAACAGGAGACGGTCGTCTACGACGACGTCAAACAGTTCGACGACGACGTCGACCGCGGCGACGTGCGGGCGACGATGTACCTGCCGGTCGGCGAACACGGCGTCATCACGATCGCCGACGACGAGCCGGGGGGATTCAGACGGTCCGAGATCGAACTCGCGGAAACCCTCGTCAGGCACGTCGCGACGGCCTTCGACCTCGTGACACGAACGCGGGAGCTCAGGCGGCAGAACGACCGGTTGGAGAAGGTGATCGGGGTCATCGGCCACGACCTCCGGAACCCGCTACACGTCGCCGCGGGCAAGCTCCGGCTGGTGTGCGAGGACGACGACGACCGGCGCATCACCGCGGCGATCGACGCGGTCGACCGAGGGCTGGAGCTGATCGACGAGCTGCTCACGCTGGCCCGGACGGGAAACGACACGAACGGCACGGAACCGGTCCGTCTCGCGAACGTCGTCGACGCGAGCTGGCGGAACGTCGAAACGGCTGACGCGACGTACACCGTCGAGGCGGACCGAGTGGTCAAGGCGGACGCCAGCCTCCTCCAGGAGCTCCTGGAGAACCTCATCGCCAACGCCGTCGAACACGGCGGGGACGCCGTCTCGATCACCGTCGGGACGTTCGACGACGGATTCCACGTCACGGACGACGGGACGGGCATCCCACCGGACGAGCGCGAGCGGGTGTTCGAACCCGGATACACGAGCGTCGAACGGGGAACGGGGATGGGCCTCGCCATCGTCCGCGAGATCGTCGACGTCCACGACTGGGGGATCCGCGTCACCGACGCGGAGGGTGGAGGGACCCGGTTCGAGATCACGGGGGTCCAGGTGGAGTAGCGACGACCCGCGGACCCGGGACCGGGTCGCGATCCCCGCCCCGCGCGACCGGGACGGACGGCTCCGTCGCGCTCCGGTCGTCACGGCTCCGGGACGTACCCGACGGCGCTCCGGCGTCGCCGCACGACCCGACCCGGACGATCACGCGGGGAGACTGCGAGCGACCCGTCCGGCGGCGGGCCGAGGGACTCGCCCGGGCGCGGTCCTGCCGGACGACCGCACTCGTGTGGAGGGCGGATTCACCGCAGTCCCCCGGAACGTGGTTCGTCCGCGTTCGGTCGAGTCGGGGCGCCGCTGCGATGCCGAGCGGCTTCCGACGATGGTCGAGGGCGGTCCGCCGGTCCTGGTCGTCGCCTCGCCCCCCGACGTTTTGTCGCTCCGCCCGAGCCATCCACGGCGGAGGCAAACGATGGACCACGCCGACGCGTACACGCTCTACGAGGTCGACGACCAGCCTGTCCGGGACCGCCTGGACATCGGCATCCAGTTCCTGATGAACACCGATCGGGGCGACTCCCAGATGTTCGACCAGGGGATCATCCACGTCGAGCCCGGCGAGTCGGTGACGCGACACGTCCACCGGTACAGCGGCGAGACGTTCTACGGCATGGCCGGCGCGGGCGAGATCGTCGTCGACGGCGACGTCGTCCCCTGTCACGCCGACGATCACCTCGTCTTCATCCCGCCGGGCGTGCCCCACTACCCCCGGAACCCGGCGGACGCCGACGGGACGTTCCGCGCGATGTTCGTCCACTCGCCGGCGCTCGTCAACGGCGACACGTACACCGTCGACGCCGACGGCAACAGGAGCGACGCGGAGAAGTAACCGTCCCGGCGTGGGCGCTCCGCGTGGGCCCGGTGGCGCCGCCGGGACGCCTCGGTCCGGATCGACGGCGGAAGGCGGATGAGCCGTCGGGCCGAACGACGCGCGTGTCCCCGCTCGGCCATCTCGCGCTCGGCGTCCTCGCCGGCCGCTGGCGCGCGTACGGCGCCCGCGGACGGCGGCTCTGCCTGTTCGGGGCCTTCCTCCCCGACCTGGTCGACAAGCCGCTCGGGCACCTCGGGGTGACGCCCTCGTTTCACTCCGTCGGCCACTCGCTCCCGGTGCTGATCGCCGTGGCGCTCGTCGCCGTCCGGGTCGGACGCGGCGCGCCGGTCGTCCTCGGCTGGACCACCTCCCTCGTCGGCGACCTCCCGCTCGCCGTGCCGGCGTACCTCGACCACTACGTCTGGCCGCTGCTCGCGCCGCCGGCCCCGCCCGCCGAACCGGTCGGCCGGTACGTCCTCGACTACGCCACCGGTCCGGCGTTCGGCGCGGAGGTCCTGCTCGCCTGCGCGGCGGCCTGGACGGTCGCGCGGGGGAGCGATGCCGGCTGATGCGTGCGGCGGAGCGGTTGAGAAGAGGGACGGGAGCCGACCGCCGGCGGGCGGTCGCACCCGGATCCACGACACCCTCCGGGGGGATTCGCACAGGGTCCCGCGAGCGAAGACGACGCCGATGGACTCGCCGGGAGTCCCGCGAGCGAGCGTAGCGAGCGGGTGGGACTGCGGCGAGTCCACGACTGGAGCGAACGAAGTGAGCGTAAGGAGTCTATTCGCCGGGATTTGAACCACGCGAAGACGGTCGCCTCGCTACGCTCGGCGCTGCGTCTTCTCTAATTCAAATCCCGGCTCGACCATTCTCGCTCCCTCGCCACGGCTCGGTCGATCCGATGGACTCGCCGGGATTTGAACCCGGGGCCTCTCCCATGCCAAGGGAGTG
>JBDGSZ010000092.1:0-9064 GCA_042217265.1 Haloferacaceae archaeon | reverse complement strand
GCAGGTCAGTCCGAGCATCGAACCGCTGAAATCGAACTACTTCGTCCGCGACGGCGCGAAGCTGAAGTCGACACAGAAAAATCGGTTCCTCGAGGCGATACTGAAAGAGCGGGGCAGAGACGAGCGCGAAGTCTGGGATAGTATCGCACAGAGAGACGGAAGTGTGCAGCATCTCGACTGCCTGACAGACGAAGAGAAGGAGGTGTTCAAGACCTTCGCCGAGATTCCGCAGATGGCGATCATCAACCAGGCAGCGCAGAGACAGCAGTACATCGATCAGGCACAGAGCCTGAATGTCTCGATCGATCCAGGTGAAGTGAGCGTCAGAGAGATCAACCAGCTCTACATCGAGGCGTGGAAGAAAGGGGTGAAGAGTCTCTACTATCAGCACAGCGTGAACGCCGCACAGAAATTCAGCCGGGATATTCTCGAATGCAAGGCCTGTGAGAGTTGATCTCCCGTCGGTCGGTATGGTAGATACGCCACCATACCCCTCGACGCACGCGCGCCTCGGTCCCTGACGGCGTCGGCGTGGGTCTCGTCGACCAGAGTTGGCCGGCCCGGCGTGTGGACCGACGAGTCCGGCAACGAGGTCGTCGACCCGAGTGCCGAAGCGGTCGAGTGAGAGAAGATCTACGCCTACGAGGCGTGTCCTGACGACAGTCTCGGGACGAGCCCGGAGCAGTTCGTCGAGTACGTCGAACACGTCGCCGACCGACGGCTCGGTGGCCTGACATGGCCGAGGCGTACGGCACCGAGAACCCGTTCCCGTGGATGTCCGAGCGGGTCGACCCGAACAAGGAGAAGAACTGCTTCGAGACGCAGGTGACCGAGTCCCAGAGCGGCGCCACTCTCGACTGGCACGGGCGGCGACCACGCTCCGGACGCGCGCTACGTCAGGTCCCGGGTCCTGAAATAGAGCAGTCCTCCGACGGGGGTCAGCGCGGCCCAGGCGAGGAGTACGACCGCGGCGAAGCCGAGAGAGGTCGCGACCGGCACGACCGGCTCGGACGGACGGACGATGATCGGAATCTCTCCCTCGACGAGCAGCGACGTCGTCTTCAGATACGCGTTGATCGGGTTGAGCCGGTCGCTCCAGAAGAACCACGCCGGCCGCGTGGGCGACGTGGACAGGTCCGGGGGGCGGGTGAGCGCCCAGACCACCTCCTGGAGCGCGGGCCAGCCGACCCGGAGGAAGCCGAAGACGGCGATGACCGCCGCGACGGCGCGGTTGGAACTGTCGGCGTACACCGAGGCGGTGAGCCCGATACCGACGAACACGAACACGTACGGGAGCGTCACCGCCGCGAGCCCGAGCATCCGGACCAGGCCACCGAAACGGACGCTGCCGGGGTCGGCGGTCAGCGTGACGACGACGCCGGTGAGCGCCAGCGCCACCGCCAGCGGCGCGGCGATGGCGACGGTCCGGGCACAGAGTTTGCCGGCGTAGGCCTGGTCGCGGGAGTTCGGCAGCCCGAGCAGAAAGCGGACACTGCCCGTCTCGCGCTCGCCGACGACGGCGCCGTAACTGGCGACCAGCGCCACCAGCGGCACGACGAGCGAGAGGATGCCCGCCACGAGCGCGACCGCTCCGTCGACCCCCATGCCGGACGGCTCTGTGTCGGACAGCACGAGCGCCAGCACCACCGCGATACCGGCGAAGACGGCGATCGCGCCGGCGATAGAGCGGGGGCTCCCCAGGAAGACGAGCGCCAGCACCACCGCGACCGTCAGGACGGCACCGACGGCGACGACGGCCAGCGAGTCGGCGACCGCGCCCAGTCCGACGACGACGACCGTACTCAACCCGAGCAGGGCCGCCACCGCCGTCCCGGTGCGCGACCGGTAGACGCTGGTGAGGTCACGCCTGAAGACGTGGCGCCAGCTCACGTTCGTCCCCCGTCTGTCGCCGTCTCGGTGCCGTCGCCGCCGGCGTCCGTGCCCGCCTCCGTGTACGCCGAGAACACGTCTCCGAGAGAGGTCTCCCGGAGGCGGAAGTCCCGGTAGACGCCGGCGTCGGCAGTTACTTTTAGGGCGCGGAGCTTCGCCTCGCCGCCGTCACAGGCGACACGAACCGTCCCGTCGTCGGCCTGCACGTCGCGCACGCCGGCGACCGACTCGAGTCGGGAGTGCAGGTCGTCGGGGACCTCGCTCACCCGTATCTCGACGGTCGTTCCGGCCCCCAGTTCGTCTCGGAGCGCGTCGACCTGGCCGACCGCCGACAGCCGGCCGTCGCGGAGAATCCCGATCCGGTCGGCGACCGCTTCGACCTGTTCGAGGATGTGACTGGAGAAAAAGACCGTCGCGCCGCGGGCGCTCTCCTCGCGGACGATCTCCCGGAGTTTGCGGGCGCCGTTCGGGTCGAGCCCCGTGGAGGGCTCGTCGAGCACCAGCAGGTCCGGGGCACCGACGAGCGCAACGGCGATGGCCATCCGCTGGCGCATCCCCTTCGAGTAGGTGCCGGCCCGGCGGTCGGCGGCGTCGAGGCCGACCCGGTTCAGCAGGGTGTCGGGGTCGTCGTCCGCGCCTTTCGTCTCGACGGCGTGGGCGACGTGTTCGCGCCCCGTGAGTTCCGGGTACGCGCCGTACCCTTCGAGGAGGAGCCCGGAACGCCGCCGGATCGCCAGTGACTCGCGCTGAGCGTCGTGGCCGAACACGCTGATCGCGCCGCTGTCCGGCGACGCGAAGTCGAGCATCAGGTTGATCGTCGTGGACTTGCCCGCGCCGTTCGGGCCGAGAAAGCCGAACACCTCGCCCTCCTCGACCGACAGCGACAGGTCGTCGACGGCGGTGACGCTGCCGTACGTCTTCGACACGCTGTCGAGCGCTACTGCTGACATGGGGACCGGTCAGAGGCAGTGTGACCAGCGACATAAATATACGCCGTCGGAGTCGGCGTGGCCGCGCGGTCGGGGCCGTCTCCGGTCGGCGGCTGATGCGGGGCCGTCGCGCCCGCGGCCGCCGCCGGGGCGAGGACGCCGGCGCCGGCCGCAAAGCTTCAAGTGCGTCCGTGCGACAGCAGAGCCCGTACCCATGAAGAAGGTCCTCGCGAGCATCGGTATCGGCAACGCGACCGTCGACACCGTCCTCCCCTCCACGAGCGTCGTCCCCGGCGAGACGGTCGAGGCAGAGGTCCGGATCACCGGCGGCAGCGCCGAACAGGAGGTCGGCGCCGTCCGGTTCGAACTGGAGACCCGCGCCAAGACCGACGAGGGGTACCGGGAGGTCGACATCGACCGGTTCACGCTCGCGGAGTCGCTCACCATCGAGCCCGAAACGGAGGAGACCCGCCCGATCAGTATCGATATCCCCTACGAGACCCCGGTCACGCTCGGGAACACGCGCGTGTGGATCGAGACCGAACTCGATATCGACCTCGCCGTCGACCCCGAGGACACCGACTACCTCGACGTCGGGCCCACCCCGCGGCTCCAGGCCGTCTTCGACGCGATGGAAGAGCTGGGCCTCTCGTTCCGGACCGCCGACTGCGAGTACGACCCGCACGGGCGCTACACGACCGGCCGGCCGTTCGTCCAGGAGTTCGAGTTCCGCCCCCAGACGGGGCCGTTCGCCGGCGACCTCGACGAGGTCGAACTCGTCGTCCGCCCCGGCGCCGACGCGCTCACGCTGTTCGTCGAGGTCGACCGCCGCGGCGGGCTGCTGTCGGAGATGGCCGAGACCGACGAGCGAACGACGAGTACGACAGTCGAGAGCACGGACGTCGCGACCGTCCGGGACGAACTTCGGGCGCTGATCGACCGCCACGCCTGAGCGCGGCGACCGGAGACGGCGTCAGACAGACCGGCCGCGGTGCAGCCGAGCGCGTGCCCGACGATCGTCTGTCGTCTGGCGTCGGGTGAACGCGGGCGACACGTCCGCTGTCGGGCGGACCCTCGCTCGTCGTGGGTGGCGCCTCGACGGGACGGGGGTCGGAACCGGACCTGCGCCCGGTCGCGTCGTCGGCCAGTCAGACCACGTGGAGATGCTCGGTGTCGATCGAGAGCGAGACCGTGTCGCCCTCGTGGACGGCGTCGTGACGGCCCACCTCGACGGTCACCTCTGTCCCGTCTTCGAGACGGGCGATGGCCTGGACGCTCTCGCCGAGATAGAAGAGCGTCTGCACCTCGGCCGCGATCGGACCGTCGGTCAGGCGGAAGTCGTCCGGTCGGACCGCGAGGGTCGTCTCGCCGCGGGCCGGGAACTCCGGGGCGGTCACGGTGGCGAAGCCGAAGTCGATCGCCCCGTCTGCGACGCGCGCGTCGAGGAGGTTCGAGGTGCCGACGAAGTTCGCGACGAACTCGTTTGCGGGTGTCTCGTACACCTCCGTGGGCGTGCCGACCTGTTCGAGGACGCCGTCGTTCATCACGGCGATACGGTCACACATCGACATGGCCTGCTCCTGGTCGTGGGTGACGTAGAGGGTCGTGACGCCCAGCTCGTCGAGGAGGTCGCGCAGCTCTTTCCGGAGGGTCTGTTTGAGTTGCGCGTCCAGGCCGGTCATGGGCTCGTCGAGCAGAAGCAGACGTGGTTCGATTGCCAGCGCCCGCGCCAGGCCGACCCGTTGCTGTTGTCCCCCCGAGAGTGTCCGGGGGTCGCGGTCGGCCAGGTCGCTGATGTCGAGCAGGTCGAGCAGACTGCGGGCGCGTTCGCGGCGCTCCTCGGCGCCGACGCCGTGCATCTTCGGCCCGAAGGTGACGTTTTCGAGGACGCTCATGTTGTTGAACAGCGCGTAAGACTGGAACACCAGCCCCACGTTGCGGTTCTCCGGCGGGACGCGGGTGACGTCCTCGCCGTCGTAGGCGATGACCCCCTCGGCGGGCGTCTCGAACCCGGCGACGAGCCGTAGCGTCGTCGTCTTGCCACACCCCGAGGGGCCGACGATCCCGACGACCTCGCCGTCTCCGATAGTGAGCGAGAGGTCGTCGACGGCCGTGGTCGAGCCGAACCGCTTCGTGACGCCGTCGAGCCGTATCTCGGACATCAGCCGCTCCCCCCGATCGAGTGGTGACCGACCAGCTGGAGCGAGATGGTGACCCCCGCGACGAGCAGGAAAAACACCGACACCGCAGCGGCGGCGTTGAGGAACGAACTGTTGGTGATGTTTTTGAACAGGAACAGCGACAGCGGCGGCGTCCCCTTCGAGTGGACGATATACGAGAAGTTGAACTCCGCGGCCGCCAGCGTCCAGGAGATGATAGAGCCGGCGACGATACCGGTCTTGGCGTTGGGGACGATGACCGTCAGGAAGGTCCGGGGCCAGGACGCACCGAGACTGCGGGCGCTCTCCTCTATCTGCTGGAGATTCATCGACTCGAAGCTCGACTGGACGGCCATCACCATGTACGGCGCCTTCAACAGCGAGTAGCCGACCACGAGCGCGACCCCCGACGTCGAGAGGGTGGG
The DNA here is from genome assembly GCA_042217265.1 of Haloferacaceae archaeon. GTDB lineage: Archaea > Halobacteriota > Halobacteria > Halobacteriales > Haloferacaceae > CAZMLQ01. The sequence continues at coordinate 3,661 of JBDGSZ010000092.1, read as the reverse complement.
GTAGGTCCGCAGGAAGGCGATACCGAGGATGATGCCCGGGGCCAGCGGCAGGATGGCGAAGACGTTGATCAGGTCGTGGCCGGGGAACTCGTACCGGGCAACGGCGTAGGCGATGGGAACGCCGACGACGAGGTTGATGACGACGCCGCCGAGCGCCAGGCCGACGCTGTAGAACAGCGAGTCTCCGAGCGCCACGTTGGCGCCGATGTTGTCGCCGAAAATGACGTTCGCCCAGTTCTGCGTGGTGAAAAACCCCGTCGGGAGGACACCGGACCAGTCGGCCGCGAACGAACTCACGAACGTCAGCACGACCGGCAGAGCCAAGAAGAGGACCGTCAGGACGAGGACGGCGGTGACGACTGGCCGGCCGAACCGTGCGGAGAGACCGGGGCCGGAGAGACCGGTGCGGTCGTCGGTCGCCATCAGATCGTCACCTCCGCGCTGGTGTAGTGAAGCGTCAGTGCGGTGAACCCGAAGACGAAGACGAACCAGACCGTCGCCATCGCGGACGCCTGGGCGATATCGAAGCCGTTCGCGAGTTCACGGTTTATCTGCAGCGTCCAGACGAGCAGGCTCTTCAGGATGAGGATGGTCCCGAAGATGGCGAGTGCCGTCCGGAAGACCAGGATGAACGCACCGACGAGTCCCGGCTTGATCTGGGGCAGGGTGACGTGGCGAAACGTCTGGAGCGGCGTCGCACCCAGACTGCGGGCGGCCTCCTCGGCGTCGGTGTTGACCTCGGCGTAGGTCCCGCGCAACAGCAACATGGCACGCGGAATCATCGAGTAGAGATAGGCGAAAAACAGGCCGGCGACGCTCGTCGCGACCGCCAGGGAGGCCGGCGCGCGCCCCGACAGGAAGGCGAGGAAGTTCGTCAGGACGCCCGTGTTGCCAAAGAGGACGATGATCATGAACGCCGCGACGATACCCGGGAGGCTGTTGGGAAACGACATGATCGTCACCAGCGCCGCCTCGCCGGGGAGGTCGTACTTCTCCAGGGCGTGGGCGACCGGGACCGCGACGGTGATGGAGGCGACGGTGGTGGCCGCGGCGAACCACAGGGAGTTGAACGCGACCTGGCGGTAGTAGGGGTCGGTCACCAGCACGCGGTACGACGCGAGCGAGAATCCGCGGGTGGTGAACTGGGCCTCCGAGACGCTGATCCGGACCATCTCGACGAGCGGGACGAACCCCGAGACCGTCACCAGCACCAGGAACGGCAGACAGAGCCCGACGATGCGCCGGATCTCGCGCTGGCGCTCCGACCGGGGGTTCGTGAGAGCCCCGACCACCCCCCGGACGCGGGTTCGGGTTCGGGCACCGAGCGATTCGGCCTCCGTGGCCATCCTAGAGGTTCGCGCCCCGGGTGATCTCCTGGATGATACCCTCCTGTTTCTCGACGAGCGTCGAGTAGTCGACCTGGAACTGCGTCGCCTCGTAGCGGCTCTGTGCCGGGAACTCGTCGGGCATGTCCAGTTCCGGTGCCCGGATGGGACGAACGTACGCGTCGAGGAACTTGCGCTGGCCCTCCAGGCTGAGGACGTAGTCCATGAACAGCTTACAGGCCGCGGGGTTGGGCGCCCCGTTCAGCATGGCGTAGCCGTAGGGCTGGTTGAACGCCCCCTTGTTGCCGTTCTTGCCCTCCAGGAGCGCGAGTCCGACCTTCTCTTCGCCGAGGTCTTCGTTGTTGTACTTGAGGTCCAGCCCGGAGTAGTCGTACCGGACGAACGTGGCGTACTCGCCTTTCGTGAACTGCGCGAGGAAGTTGTCGGTGAACTCCGCGCCGCCCTCCTGAATCGTCTTGTAGTAGTCGATGACCGGCTGGAGGTCGTCCATCGACCCGCCACGGGCGTTGTTGATCGAGAGCGCGGCCGCGAGCCCGACCGCGGCCTGTGGCGTCTGCAGCGCGAGGTCTTTCGTGATCTCGGGCTGCAGGAGGTCCTCCCAGGTCTGGGGTTCGTCCAGGCCGCGCTTCTCGTAGATGTCTTTGCGGTACGTGACGGCCGTCGTCATCCGACGGGTGGCCGTACAGTGGCCGTTGTCGGTCTTGAGTTTGTCCGGAACCGCGTCCCAGTTGGCGGGCTTGTACGCCTGGGTCAGGCCGTCTTTCATCGCCTGGACCGCGAAGGTGTAGCCGCCGTTGAACGCGGAGTGAGTCGGGTTCTGGGCGTGAGCCCGGGCGTCCTTGAGCGCCTCACCCGAGGAGCGGTCGTCGTCGTTGAGCTTGACCCCGTACTGCTCTCGGAAGGCCTTCATGATCGCAGGCCAGTTCGACCAGCCCGACTGGACGGCGTAGACGTACAGCTTCTTCGGCGGGTCGGGGAAGTTCGCCGCGTTGACCGTCGTCTCGTAGTCGCCGGACCCGACCTGGTACGTCTGCCCGCTGGCGGTCGACCCGCCAGAGCCGCCGGAACTCCCGGAGCCGCCCGACCCGCTAGACCCTCCGGAGCCGCCAGAACCGCCTGAACCACCCGATCCTCCCGCACAGCCGGCCAGACCAGCCGCGAGGGCCGCACCTGCGCCCGAGAGGAGTCGTCGCCGCGAGTAGTCTCGGTCGTGCATGCGAGCGTCCCTGAATCGAGGTGGCTACTGAAGATTGGTATGAGCCGTCTATACCGGTCACGACCGAACAGAGCGGTACATACCGGTAGTGAGCGACGTCGCCGCGGTCGTCGCGAGGCGCCGGTGGGTCAGACCGACGGAGGACGCGTCCCAACCCCGCCGGCTCGGGTCGAGACCGAACGACACGTCCGGGCGGAGGCGACCCGAGACCGCCCGCTCGCCCGCGGCGTCTCCCTCGTGGGCCGTCTCGCGGTCACGCACCCGGACGCCGTGGACCGGCTCCGGGCGGCGCTCGACGACCACGTCGTCGACTGAGGCGTGGGGCGTCGGTCGCGGCCCCCTCGTCGCGTCGAGCGGTCGACGTGCGCTTCGGCGCTACGCCGGTGCGTACTCCTCGCGGATGCGGTCCATCCGCGCCGCCATTACGAAGTCGGTTTTGTGGAGGCCGTCGATCTTGTGTGTCCACATCTCGACCGTGACCTCGCCCCACGCGAGGGCGATGTCGGGGTGGTGCCACTCCTCCTCGGCGAGTTCGCCGATCTCGTAGGTGAACTCGAGCGCATCCCGGAAGTCCTCGAAGGAGTACGTCCCCTCGAGGTGGTGGCCGTCGACCACCGTCCAGACGTCGTCGTCGAGTTCGGCGAGGTAGTCGTCGTACTCGGCCTCGGTGAGCGGCTCGTCGTCCGACCGACACGCCTCGCAGGGCTCGTCCGCGAGCGTCTGTGACATGGGGCGCCGTAGACCCGCCTGAGGCTTGGCTCTTTGTGTCGGGACGGGACGCGAGGGTGGCTGCTGGCGACGACCGTGCCCCCGGCCGTCGGTCAGCTACCGCCGGAGCGCGATGGATACCCGTGCCCGCCGTCGAGGTCGTCGACGCACTGACCGCACGAGTGTGGACCCGCGTGTTACCCCTGAACTCCCCTTCGGGGAATCCCACCGCTTGCCGTGGGAGGAGGTCGATCGGAGGGTCGACGGGCTGAGTTCGGCGTCCCGGCTCTCGGTGAACTGGGCTACGTGGCTGAACTCCTCGTCCGCGCTCGTCACGCGCGCCGTCCAGGGTCCCGACGGCGCCCGGGCCTGTGTGACCTGCGACGTGCCG
>JBDGSZ010000044.1:0-9135 GCA_042217265.1 Haloferacaceae archaeon | reverse complement strand
CTGATCGCCATCCACATCGGCATCGTCTGGGTGCAGGGCATCGCGGAACCCCACTGACATGAGCGAGAACGACACCACCTCCGACACGGACGAACAGGCGCCGCGGGCCGACGGGTCGGGCATCGTCGCCCCCGACGACGAGACGCCGACGTGGCGCGAGCGCAAGGAGCGCCGCGTCGGCCTCTCGCGGCTCACCTACGAGTACTTCGAGCGGGCGCGCCGCGAGGACCAGGACCTCCGCCAGGAGTCGGACTACGTCGAGCGCGACGTGCTCGCGTTCCCGACCTGGCCCCACGAGACGGTGCGCAACCTCTCCATCGCCTCCTTCTTCGTGGGGATGATCTTCTTCCTCTCGGCGACGATGCCGCCACACATCGGCGCGCCGGCCAACCCGTCGAGCACGCCGGCGATCATCCTGCCGGACTGGTACCTCTACTGGTCGTTCGGTCTGCTGAAGCTCGGCCCGCTCAACCCCGACCTGTCGCTGCTCGGCGGCCAGAAGCTGATGGCCGACCGGACGTACGGCGTGCTCGCGAACGTCGTCGTCGTCGGGTTCGTCGCCATCGTCCCGTTCCTGAACAAGGGGAGCGCCCGCCGGCCGGTCGAGCAGCCGTTCTGGGCCGCGGTCGGGATGAGCGGCGTCATCTTCGCGTTCACTATCTCCGTCCTCTCGATCAAGAACCTCATGCCGATGAACGTCCACCTGCTCTTCGATCTCACCTTCCTCCTGCCCATCGTCGGCGCGGTCGTGACCTACGCCGTGTTGAAGACGATGCGCGAGGGGTACATGTACGACCTCAACCGGCGGTACTATCGGCTCCGGCCGCCGAAGTGACCGGCCGCCGCCTTTCCGTTCGTCGTCCCCGCTCTCGCCGGCCGCCGAGCGCTCCGACTCGCGGCCCCGTGACGGAACGCCGAAGTGTGCGCCCGCCGTAGCGCCGGGCATGAACGACGGCGACGGATCGGGGGAGGCCGGCGTCGGGACCGGGGCGGCCGACGGCGCCCCGGGCGCCGAGGACGGCGGGGGACGCGACGTGGTCGTCCCGATGCGGCTCTACAAGACGGTGACGGTGTTCTCGACGCTCATCGCGGTGGTCGCGGTCGTGTTCGGGTTCACCCTCCTCGACGCCGCGACGCTCGAGGTGAGCCTCCTGCGGGGGGTCGTCGTCGCGGCGCTGGCCGCGGCCGGGCTGTCGCCCGCCCCGGACGCGTTGAGTGCGGGCCTCGCCGTCGCGGGGCTCGCGACCATCGGGTTCGGCGCGGCCGTCTACACGCTCGGCACGCGCTTCCGGGCTCCGGGAATGGGAAACGCTCAAGAGGACGCGAGCGAAGGATCCGACGATGGCTGACGAATTCATCAAGGGGCTCGGCGCCCTCACCGGTGCCGGCCTGGCGTGGATGGTCCTCGCCGGCTGGTTCCGGACGCCCGGGTTCGAGAGCACCCAGCAACTCGTCGCCCCCGTGACGGTGTCGCCGGGGAGCGCCGACCTGCTCACCACCATCGCGATCACGCTGATGGACGTGTTCTTCTGGTTCGCGCTGCTGGGGGCCTTCGCGTTCTGGGTGCTCATCCCCGCAACCCGTCAGCTCCGCGAGACCGTCTCCGAACGCCGGGACTCGGGCTGACCGACGCGCTCCGGGCCGCCTCGACGCCGCTCGTCGATCGCGCCGATCAACGGCCGGCCAGCACCGCCGGTCGGTGGACGGCCGTGTCACGGGGAGAGCGGCGTGTCGGCGAACGGAGCGGACCGGGAGCCGAACGTAGCCGGACGGAGCCGACGGAACCGGGTCAGACGATGGAGTTCCAGACCGGCTTGATGACGAAGAAGATGCTCTGGTAGGCCGCGTACAGCAGGACGAGCACCGAGCCCGTCAGCGCGCTCTTGGGCCGTTCTATCGTCATGCCGTTCCGGGCCTCGACCTGCCGGGCCTCGAACTCGAAGAAGTCCGCGACGACGGTTCCGAGGACGAGTACCGACGCCACCATTCCGCCGTGGGGGTGAATGACCATGTACGCGAACGAGAACGCCACGAGCAGGAGCGACGAGACCAGGTGGGGGAGGTACCGGTCGAGGTCCTCGGCGCCGCCCTCGACCTGGGCGACGTGGTTCCGGTGTGCCAGAAAGCGCGTGACCATGTTCGCCAGCGCGAGCACGAACAGGCCATAGAGGACGACGGGGCTCGCCGCCTCGAGCGGCCCGAGGGGAACGAGGAACTGCGACGGATACATGTGCTCATCTCGGGAGGGCGCTCATTAGAGCTTTTCCCATTCGGCGCGCCCGTTCCCTCACCCGTCGGCCCCCGTCCCGGACACGACGGCGACGTCGACCGTCGCCGCCCGGCGGACGGCCACGCGCTCGTCGGGACCCACCCGCCGCCGGATGGCGTCGTCGAGGACGAGCGACACCGGTCCCTCGTCGCGCTCGACCGAGAGCTCCAGGTTCGGCCGGAGCACCCGGACGTCGGGGTTCGTCGTGAACGGCGCGATGTACACGACCGCAACGCCGGTCCCGGGAGCGAGGAGCGGCCCGCCCGCGGTCCGGGCGTACCCCGCGCTGCCGAGCGGCGTGGCGACGGTCACCCCGTCGGCCCGGGCGGACGCGACCCGTTCGCCGCGCGCGTGGACCCCGTACTCGGAGATGCGGGCCGGATCGCTCGTGACGAGCGTCGCGTCCATCAGCGCCCGGCCGGCCGTCCGGCCCTCGACCGTCACGCCGAGCACCGGGTGGCCGTCGATCCGCACGTCGCCGGCCGCGACCGATTCGAGCGCCGTCCCGAGCGACGCGGGCGGAACGACGTGCGGGCCGCCCCCGGGCCACGAGGGTACCACCGGCGCGTCCGGGAGGTCGTCCGCGAGGCCGATGAGGGCGTCCTCGCCGACTGCCGTCACCACGTCGGGATCCTCGTCGGCGCCGACCCGTTCGACGCCCGCCGCGGCGGACGCTGCGGCGCCGCCGCCACCGCGGACTGCGACGCGCAGGGGCCCCGCGCGTTCCTCGACCATGGCGACCGGTTCGCCGGACGGACCAAAAAAGGTGGAGACGCGGTCGGGCAGGGGTTGTCAGCCGTCGAACGGCCAGTCGCCGGTGAGGCGCATCCCCTCGGCGTGGCCCTCCCGCTCCAGGGCCGACGCGATGGCCGACGGGTCCCGGTGGGCGACAGTCCGGTTCCCGCTCGCCACCTCGACCACGAGTTCGGTCAGGAGGATGGCGCTCTCGCGCAGGTCGCGCCGCTCGAGCTTGTCGATGGTGTCCGCGCGGGTGTGGCCCCACCCCCGTCCCCGTTCCTCGCTCCGCCCGGAGACCATGTACCCCGGAACCCCCCGCTCGACGAAGGGCCAGTGGTCGCTGTGGGGCATCTGCTCGGGAACGACCTCGATGGGGTGACCCGTCCGGTCGGCGACCGCCCGCGCGGCCTCGCCGAGGCCGTCGAACCCGTGGGTCGCGACCGAGAGTGTCCGCCCGCGGAGCACGCCGTCGAGGTTGACCACCGCCTTCAGATCACCCGGGTCGCACCGGTCGGCCTCGCGGCTCGACCCGACGAGGCCGACCTCCTCCGCGCCGAAGGCCACGGCCCGGACCCGGGTCTCCAGATCATCCTCGCGGTCGGCGAGCGCCCGCATCACCTCGACCAGCGTCGCGGTGCCGGCGCCGTTGTCCATCGCTCCCTCCGCGATGTCGTGGGCGTCGACGTGGCTCGTCAGCAGCACCTCGCGGTCCGTGTCCGGCCCGAGTTCGGCGTGGATCGACCCGCTCGTCGCCGCGGGCGTCGCACAGTCGACGGTCACCGTCGCCTCCTCGCCCTCGAACCGGCGCTCCAGGCGCGCGCCCACCTCCTTGCTCACGCCCACGGCGGGGATCTCCCCGAGCGGCGCGTCCGCGCCGCCGACGCTCCCCGTCGGCGCGAGACGGCCCTCGACGTGGTTGGCGAAGACGAACGCGGCGGCGCCGCCCTCGACCGCCCGGTAGTACTTCTCCCGGCGGTGGATGAACCGGTCGACGTGGTCCGGGACGGTCGAGGAGACGACGACGACCGCGCCCTCGATGTCGCGCTCGAAGTCCGCCGGCAGGCCGTAGCCGAGGTGGACCAGTTCGCCCGTCGCGCTCCCCGCCGGCCCCCGTGGAAGCGCGATACACTCCTGTTCCGTCCCGCCGACCGCGAGCGAACTCGTCCCGCGCTCCCAGCCCTGGACCCCGAACTCGTCGATCCGGACGTTCCGCGCCCCCGCGGCCTCCAGGGCCTCGCGGGTCGCCTCGCGGCCCGCGCGCTCGCCCTCGCTCCCGGCCATCCGGTTCCCGACGTCGACCAGCCGCTCCAGGTGGGTCCACCCGACGTCGCTCGTGAAGGTCCGACCGATCCACTCGGCGTTCCCGTCGTCCATGACGGACCCGCAGGACCGGTTCCCGGGTCAAGGTTACGGTGGGAAAGACGGACGACGACCTCCGCCCCGACGCCCGTCGAATCCACCAGACGGCGCCGGGTATCGGGCCTGGACGCATCCGGCAGGTCTTTACCTGCGCTTCCCGGTACGTGACTCCATGACAGGCGTACGCGTGGCAGGCGTCGGGTTAACGCCGTTCGGGCGGCACCCGGAACGCACCGGCCGCGACATGTTCGGCGAGGCGGCGGCCGCCGCCCGCGAGGACGCCGGCGTGCCCCCGGCGGACGTGGCGGAACTGAACTACGGCAACTTCATGGGGGCGCTGGCGGAGCGCCAGGGCCACCAGGGGCCGATGATGGCCGAGGCCGCGGGGCTCTCCTGCCCCGCGACCCGGTACGAGTCGGCGTGTGCGTCCGCCGGCGTCGCGGTCAGGGCGGGCGTCCGGACCGTCCGGAGCGGCGAGGCCGACGTCGTCGTCGCCGGCGGGATGGAACGGATGACCAACCTCCCGACCGAGGAGACGACGGAGGGGCTCGCCATCGCGGCCGACGAACTCCACGAGGTCCGCGCCGGAATGACGTTCCCCGGCGCCTACGCCCTGATGGCCAGGGCGTACTTCGAGGAGTACGGCGGCGAGCGCGAGGACCTGGCCCACGTCGCGGTGAAGAACCACGCACACGCCCTCGAGAACGAGTACGCGCAGTACCAGCGCGAGATCACCGTCGAGGAGGCGCTGGAGGCGCCGACCGTGGCCGACCCGCTCGGGCTCTACGACGCCTGTCCGGTCACGGACGGCGCCGCCGCCGTCGTCCTCGTCAGCGACGAGTACGCGGCCGAAAACGACCTCGACGCGCCCGTCGCGGTCACGGGAAGCGGCCAGGGGGGCGACGGGCTGGCGCTCCAGGACCGCGAGTACCTCGCCCGCACGCCCGCGACCGCCGAGGCGGCCGCGGAGGCCTACGACGACGCCGGCGTCGACGCCGGCGATGTCGACCTGGCGGAGGTCCACGACTGCTTCACCATCGCGGAGGTGCTCGCCGTCGAGTCGCTCGGCCTCTACGAGTACGGCGAGGGCGCGGGCGCCGCCCGCCGCGGCGAGACGACCGCCGACGGCGACCTGCCGGTGAACCTCTCCGGCGGCCTGAAGGCCAAGGGCCACCCCGTCGGCGCCACCGGCGCGTCGCAGGTGGTCGAGATGACCCGCCTGCTGCGCGGCGACCACCCCAACAGCGACGCGGTGCCCGCGGACCCCGTCGGCGTGACCCACAACGCCGGCGGGACCGTCGCCAGCGCCGTCGTCCACGTCCTGGAGGTGGCGCGGTGACCCGCGACGCGGGCTACGACGGGTGGCTGGACGACCTGGCGGCGGGCGAGGGCCGCTACCTCGAGTGCGAGGCGGGTCACGGGTCGCTCCCGCCCCGCCGCGTCTGCCCGGGCTGCGGGGCGACCGAACTGACGGAACGCGACCTGCCCGACCGCGGTCACGTCGAGACCTACACCGTCGTCCACGTCGGCGCACCGGACTTCGACGCGCAGACCCCGTACGTCACCGCAGTCGTCGACTTCGGGCCGGTCAGCCTGACCGGGCTGGTCCGCGGGATCGACCCGGAGGACGTCGAGGTCGGCACCCCCGTCGGCGCCGAGGTCGGGTCGAACCCGACGACCGGCGGCCGCGTCGTCGTCTTCAGGCCGCGGTAGCGGCGGGTCAGTCCGCCACGGCCGGCGGGTCCGCCGTCGCCTCGCGGACCCGCGCGACGAAGGCGTCGGGGAACTCGACGTGGGGGAGCAGCGCGGCGTCGTCGAACACGACCAGCCGCGCGCCCGCGGTCTCGGCCAGCTTGCGCCCCGACGCGAGCGGCGTGACGGTCGCCTCCCGGCCCCAGACGAGCGTCGTCGGGACGTCCAGGTCCGCGAGCGCCGCCCCGAGGTCCAGGTCGGAGTTGAGGTGGCCGGCGACGAACGACGCCACGGCGAACCGGGCGTTCTCCTGGTGGGCGGTCCGCCACTCGTAGTCCAGCCACCCCTCGGAGACCTTCGAGACGTCGTAGTAGCCGTGGTCGGCGTTGAAATACCGGATGGAGGGCTTGGAGACGAGGAGGTTGAACAGTCCCTCGCCGACCAGCGGCGCCCGCAGGAGTTCCCGGAGCCACGCCTTCGGGGGTTCGGGCCCCGCGACCGCCGTGGGACAGACGAGGACGAACCGCTCGACGTCGACCGCGTCCGCCTGCGTGTCGCCGCGCGCCGCGGCGACGGCGTAGGCGGCCGTCAGGCCGGAGGCGAGCACCGACGGCGACTCGAACTCCGCCAGGAACGCCGCGACGACGTCCTCGTAGAACGCCGCGGAGTAGGTGAGCGGCGGGCGGTCGGACCGGCCGAACCCGGGGAGGTCCGGGGCGACGACGTGGTACTCCGCGGCCAGGTCGTCGAAGACCGCGCGGAACTCGCCGCTCGACCCCGCGGCGTTCATCCCGTGGAGGCAGACGAGCGTCGGGTCGGACGGATCGCCCGCCTCGGTGTACGCCACGTCGATGCCCCGCCAGCGGAAGGTGTGCTCGACGCCGTCGAGCGGCGGTTCGAGGGCCCCGGCGCTCCCCCGCAGACCGCGGTTGACCGCCGCGAGGGCCCCGGCGCCGAGCGCGACGTACCCCAGCGCACGTCGGAGCTTCATGCCCGTCCAACGGTCGGGAGCGACGTAAGCGCGTCGTCCGCCGGCGTCACCTACCGGCCGGCCGCGTCCCGCGGTTCCCCGTGCCGTTCGCGTACGCACTCCGCCACCGGCCCGAGCACGTCGTCCGCCACCGCGTAGGGGTCGGTCTCGCGGTCCAGCACCGCCTCCGCGAGCGCCTCGACCCCGCCGCGACGGTCGAGTTCGTCCTCCAGCAGGCGGCCGGCGTCGTTGCGGAGCAGCTGGCGGATCTCCTCGGCGTACCGGTCGCGGGCCCGCCGGCGTAGGCGCCCCGTCCGCGAGAGCCAGTCGTAGTGGTCGTCGAGCGCGGTCACCAGCGCCTCGACGCCCTCGCCCCGCGTGGCGACCGTCTCGACGACCCGCGGCGACCAGCCCCCCTCGTCCGTTCCATCGTCGCTCCCCGCGTCGACCTCGACGGCGCCGTGGTGGCCGACCTCGGCGGGCGCGCTCGGGCCGTCGTCCCGGAGTTCGAGCATCTCCTCCAGTTCGGCCACCGTCCGGTCGGCGCCCTCCATGTCGGCCTTGTTGACCACGAAGACGTCGCCGATCTCGAGGATGCCGGCCTTGAGCATCTGGACGTCGTCGCCGGATCCGGGCTGGACGAGGACCACGACCGTGTCCGCGGTCTTCACCACGTCGACCTCGTTCTGTCCCGCGCCGACCGTCTCGATGACGATCCGGTCCTTGCCGAACGCGTCGAGGGCCTTCACGGCGTCGGCGGTGGCCGTCGAGAGCCCCCCGAGCTGTCCGCGGGCGCTCATCGACCGGACGAACACGTCCATATCGCCCACGTTCGACCCCATCCGGATGCGGTCGCCGAGCACCGCGCCGCCGGTGAACGGCGAGGAGGGATCGACCGCGATGATGCCGACGGTCTCGCCGCGCTCGCGGTAGCGCTTCGCGAGCTTGTCCACCAGCGTCGACTTGCCGGCGCCGGGGCTGCCCGTCACGCCGACGATGGAGGCGTCGCCCGTGTGGGCGTGGAGCGCGGAGACGAGCTCCCGGTAGCCCGACGCGCGGTTCTCGATGCGGGTGATGACCCGGGCGAGCGCCCGGTGGTCGCCGCCGAGCAGGTCCTCGACCAGCTCCGGGCGGTCGTCCGCGGCCGGGACGTCGGTCCCCCCCTCGGCCGTCATCGTCGCTCCGGAACGTTCTCGCGCACGAAGTCGATGGTCTCGCTCATCGGCGTCCCCGGGCCGAACACCTCGGCGACGCCCAACTCCTTCAGCTTCCGCTCGTCGTCGTCCGGGATGATGCCCCCGACGAGGATGAGCGTGTCCTCGAAGGCGCCGTACTCCTCCAGCCCGTCGATGATCTTCGGGATCAGGGTGTTGTGCGCCCCCGAGAGGATGGAGATGCCGAGGACGTCGACGTCCTCCTGGACCGCCGCCTGGACGATCTCCTCGGGCGCCCGGTGGAGGCCGGAGTAGATGACCTCGAACCCGGCGTCCCGGAACGCCTGGGAGATGACGTGGGCCCCCCGGTCGTGGCCGTCGAGGCCGACCTTGGCGACGAGACACCGGATGGGTCGCTGCTCGCGTTCCTGGTCCGCGCTCATGCCCGTGCCTTCGCCGGGCCGTCGTTTGACTCTAACGCCTCCACGTGCCCGGCGCGGTCCCGGTCACGTCGACCCCCCGGGACGGTTCGACCCCGCGCCGGCGACGGGTCCGCCATCGCCGGGCGTCGTCGCGGGCGACGCGGTCCGTGAAGCCCCGAAATCAGACGTGCTCGTCCAGGAACTCCACGACCGCGGTGTACGCCTCCACCCGGTTGGCCAGCTTGGTGAACCCGTGGCCCTCGTCGTCGAAGATCAGCTCGCGCACGGGGACGTCCCGCTCCCGGGCCGCCTCGACGACCTGGTGGGCCTCCTCGACTGGCACCCGCGGGTCGTTCGCGCCGTGGAGGACGAACAGCGGCGCGTCGAGCGCGTCGAGGTTGTTGATGGGGCTGATCCGCTCCAGCAGGTCGCGGTCCTCGGCGAGCGACCCGTACTCGGCCTCGCGGAGCGACCGTCGCCAGTCGCCCGTGTTCTCGAGGAACGTCACGAAGTTCGCGATGCCGACGACGT
>JBDGSZ010000128.1:0-9173 GCA_042217265.1 Haloferacaceae archaeon | reverse complement strand
TCATCATCCGTTCGATCTCGTCGAAGATGTCGCCGAACGGGTCGTCGCGGTCGTCCCTCATCGTCACGTGATAGGGGTCGTTCGGGTCAAAAGGCTTCTGACGGTGGCGAACGCCGCCGTCGGCCCGCGGCCGTCGTCCCCGGCGCCGTTCCGACCCCACTAAGTGCGGGCGTCACGTCGCCCCGGGCATGCGCACCCTCGACGACCTGCCGCCCGGGGGTCGGCTCCTCGTCCGGCTCGACCTCAACTCGCCGGTCGAGGACGGGGTCGTACAGGACAACCGCCGGTTCGCCCGCCACGCGGAGACGCTCCTGGAGCTTCTGGCGGCCGACCACGCCGTCGCCGTGCTGGCCCACCAGGGCCGGCCGGGCCGCGACTCCTTCGTCGGCCTGGAGCGCCACGCCGACCTGCTGGCCGAGCACCTCGACCGCCCGATCGGCTTCGTCCCGGACACGTACGGGCCGCGGGCGCTGGCGGCCGTCCGCGACCTCGACCCCGGCGAGGTCCTCGTGCTGGAGAACGTCCGGATGACCGAGGACGAGCTGCCCGAGCGCCCGGCCGCCGACCACGCCGAAAGCGACCTGGTGCGGACGCTCGCCCCCGAGTTCGACGCCTACGTGAACGACGCGTACTCCGCGGCCCACCGCTCGCACGCCTCGCTGGTCGGCTTCCCGGAGGCCATGCCCGCCTACGCCGGCCGGGTGATGGAGCGGGAGTACGAGGCCAACACCGCCATCGCCTCCCGGGAGTTCGACGGCGACGTGACGATGGTCCTCGGGGGGCTGAAGGCCCGGGACGTGGTCGACGTGATGCGCGCGCTGGGCGACCGGGTCGACGCCTTCCTGCTCGGCGGGGCCGTCGGCGAACTCTTCCTGCGGGCCGACGGGAACCGGGTCGGGCACGACGTCGGGGACACCGACCTCTACGACGACCAGTGGGCGACCGTCGGGGACCGGGTCGAGGACGTCCTAGCGGAGTACGACGGCGCTGTCCGTCTCCCCGTCGACCTGGCCTACGAGGGCGAGGACGGCGACCGGGCGGAGGTGGCCGTCGAGGCCGTCGAGGAGAAGACACGCTCCTTCCGCGACGTGGGCACAGAGACGGTGATGGACTACGCGCCCGTCCTCCGCGACTCCGCGGCGGTCTTCGTCAAGGGCGCGATGGGCGTCTTCGAGGACGAGCGGTTCAGCGTCGGTACCGTCGGCGTCCTAGAGGCCATCGCCGACGCCGACGCGTTCTCCGTGGTCGGCGGCGGCGACACCTCGCGGGCCATCGACCTCTACGGCCTCGACGCCGACGACTTCTCGCACGTCTCCATCGCCGGCGGGGCGTACCTCCGGGCGTTGACCGGCGACCCGCTCCCGGCCGTCGAGGCGCTCCGCGCGGCCGCCGAGCGGGCGGCCGACGCCGACGACGGCCGGGCCCCCGACGCCTCCTGACCGCCCGACCGTTTTACTCCCTGCGGGGAGTACCCCCGGGCATGCGCGGCATCCGCGTCGGGAGCGTGGCCGGCATCCCGATCCGCCTGGACGTCACCTTCCTGGTCGTCCTGCCGCTGTTCGCCTGGCTCATCGGGTCCGACGTGGCCGGCCTCGCCGGCGTCGTCAACGGCCTGTTCGGGAGTTCGCTCCCCGTCGCGACGCTCGACGCGGCGCCGCTCCGGTGGGGGCTCGGCGTCGCCGCGGCGGTCGGCCTGTTCGTCGGCATCCTCCTCCACGAGCTCGGGCACTCCGCGGTGGCGATGCACTACGGGTACGGGATCGACTCCATCACGCTCTGGCTGTTCGGGGGCGTCGCGCGGTTCGCCGAGATCCCGGAGGACTGGCGCCAGGAACTCGTCATCGCCGTCGCGGGCCCGGTCGTGAGCCTCCTGGTGGCCGCGGGCGCGCTCGCCGGCTTCGTGGCGGTTCCCGCCGAGATGCCGGCGGTCCGGTTCGTCCTCGGATACCTCGCGCTAGCGAACGCCGCGCTCGCCGCCTTCAACATGCTCCCGGGGTTCCCGATGGACGGCGGGCGGGTGCTCCGGGCGCTGCTCGCCCGCTCGCGCCCCTACGCCCGCGCCACCCAACTCGCCGCGGAGGTGGGCAAGGGCTTCGCGTTCCTGCTCGGGGTCGTCGGGCTGTTCGCCAACCTCCTGCTCGTTGCGCTTGCCTTCTTCATCTACATCGGCGCGTCGAGCGAGGCCCGGCAGACGGCCATGCGGGCCGCCTTCCGGGGCGTCACCGTCAGCGACGTGATGACCCCGCGGGAGGCGCTCGACACCGTCGAGGAGGGGACGAGCGTGGCCGACCTGCTCGACCGGATGCTTAGCGAGCGCCACACCGGCTATCCCGTGTTGCGCGACGGCGAACTCGTCGGGATGGTCACCCTCGAGGACGCCCGCGAGGTCCGGGAGGTCGAGCGGGACGCCTACCGCGTCGGCGACGTGATGACCGCCGACGTGACCACTATCGCCCCCGACGCGAACGCCATGGACGCCGTGTCGACGATGCAACGCGACGGGATCGGCCGCCTCCCGGTCGTCGACGCCGGCGACCTCGTCGGCCTCGTCTCCCGGACCGACGTCGTCACCGCGTTCAACGTCCTCGAGAGCCGGGGGCGGCTGGACGGCGGGTCCGGCTCGGCCGGCACCGGGACGGACGTCGGTCTCGACCCGCGCTAGGGCAGCGAGAAGAGGTCGGCGGACTTGGCGTCGGTCAGCCGCGCGACCTGCGCGTCGGTCAGGTCGACGTCGGCCGCGCCGAGGTTCTCCTCCAGCTGGTCGACGGTCCGGGCGCCGACGATGGGCGCGGTGACGTCCTCGTGGTGAAGCTGCCAGGCCAGCGCGACCTGTGCCGGCGTCGCGTCGACCGCGTCGGCCACGTCCCGCAGGACGTCGAGGACGCCGAAGTTCTCCTCCGTGAGGTAGTGCGCCTCGAACCGCTCGTCGACCGCAGCCGTGGAGTCGCCGGCGACCGTCCCGCGGTCGTACTTCCCCGTCAGGAACCCCCAGGCCAGCGGGCTCCACGGCACCACCCCGAGGTCGTAGTCGCGACACATCGGCAGGTAGTTCGGCTCGACCTCGCGGTCGACGAGGTTGTACCGCGGCTGGGTGACGGTGAACGGCTCGTACCCCTCGCGCCGGGCGATCTCGTTGGCCTTCGCGATCTTCCACGCGTCGGGCTTCCCGGAGGATATCCCGAGGTAGTTGACCTTGCCGTCCTCGACGAGGCCGTTCAGGGTGCGCATGAACTCCCGGGCCGGCGTGCGGTCGTCCCACCGGTGACAGTAGAGCAGGTCGACGTAGTCGGTCCCCAGACGGTCCAGACAAACGTCGATCTGACGCCGGACGTGCTTGCGGTTCAGCCCCCGGCCGTTCGGGTCATCGCGCCGGCGGGGGCGGTAGATCTTGGTCGCGATCACGAAGTCCTCGCGGTCCCGCTCCGCGAGCCAGTCGCCGATCCACCGCTCCGCGCGCCCGTCGCCGTACTTGTCCGCCGTGTCGATGAAGTTGCCCCCGGCGTCGGCGTACGCGTCGAGCAACTCGCCCGCGCGCTCCTCGCCGACCTCGACGACGCCCTCGGCGTCGTACCGCTCCTCGCCCTCGACCAGCCGACGGCCGAACCGCCAGGTGCCGAAGGAGAGTTCGCTCACTTCGATGCCCGTCCGCCCGAGCGAAACCGTGTCGAGAGTCACGGGAGCGGGTCGCGCCGGCGGAGTGTAAAGGTTGCTCGGCGCCCCGTCCGGTCGTCGCGGGGCGGTCCGGGTGCGAGAACCGACCCCCTCGCTCCGCTCCCGACGTCGATTCTCCGGTGACGTGTCGCGGCTCGCGTTCGCTCGCAGCGGAAAGGTCCGGGTGCGAGAATCGAACCCCGGTCGGACGTGCTCGCTCGCTGCGTTCGCTGCGCGCGACCTCCCTGGTTCGATTCTCCGCCGGACCTTCGACTCCGCACGTTCGTTCGTCCTCAGAAGGTCCGGGTGCGAGAATCGAACCCGCGTCTCAGCCTCCACAAGGCTGAAGGATAACCACTACCCCAACCCGGACACGCGTTCGCCTACCCGGGTCGCGCCAAAATACGTTACGACTCCCGTCGCGGCGGCGTGCGTATCGGTCCCGCGGCCCTCCGGCGGCACGTCGGGCTTCGGTCACCGCCCGGGGGACGCGCCGGCGCGGGGGCGCCGCGGTCCGAACCGGACACCCTTTTGTCGCCGTCGCCCGTACCGCCGGCGTGGCCATCACGGACAAGGTGTACCTGAAGAACCACCGGCAACTCGCCTCGCAGATGGACGCCTCCATCCCGAAGGGGGCGTTCCACGGGGCGACGCTGGAGACCCTGTACGCCGGCGACGGCCTGGAGAAGGTCGACGACGCGACCCGGGAGCGCCTGCTGGACTTCGCGGAGGACTTCCTCGACTGCGAGGAGGAGGCCATCTACTCGGGCTACCCCGAACGCCGGTTCGTCCGGTACCTGCTCGAACTCCGGGCTGAGGGGCTCGGCCCCGACGCCATCGTGGACGTGATGGGCGACGACTACCGGCTCTACGCCTACCCCGGCGACGTGCGCTCCTTCCTCGACGACGCCGTGCGGACGCTGGAGGCGGTCGAGGCGCTGGCGTCCGTGGAGGGCGACGCCGACGCCGAGCGGCACGCTCGCGAGGCGCGGCGCTCCCTGGTCGGATAGCGAGGACGCTGGCGGCCGGGTCAGCCGATGCGGAAGGAGGGTTCGTCGCGATCGCCCCGGAGCGGGTCCTCGCGGTCGCCGCCGACCTCGTCGACGTCGAGGTCGTCGAGGTGGATGACCTCGTCGTCGCCCTCGAGTTGCTCCCGCAGGTGGTTCACGTAGCGCTTGTACTCGTCGAGCTGCTCGCGGAGGTGCTCGGCCTCGAGTTCGAGGCGCTCGTGCTCCCGGATGAACCGCTTCGGGACCTCGACCTTCGGCGGGAAGCTGGAGTCGTCCTCGTTCATGTTCTCCAGCTCGTGCTCCGGGACCACCCGGACGCCGCCGTCGTGGGCAACGAACGTGTCCACGTAGTCGCGGAACACCGCCGAGAGCGAGAGGTCACGCTCCTCGGCGATCTCCCGCAGCTCCTCGAACGCGTCCTCGCTGACGCGGAACGAGATCGTCTTGTTCTTGTTGCCCATCGCACGCACGAATGGACGCCACGGACACTTAACGGTTTGTCAGACGCGCGCACAGCGACGGCTGGGGGCGGCTCCCCCCGACAGCGCCATCTATGCCGGCGCAGTCATTCGGTTATGCCTCCGTGGCCGGATCCGCGTCGGCCAGCTCGTCGGTTCCCTCGAGGCTCTCTATGGCCGAGACGGCGGCGTCGCGGTAGGCGTCCGGGTCGAGGTCGTAGCGCTCGCGGGCCATCCGCGCGTACTCGTTGCCGTCGTCGTCGAACGCGGCGACGCGGTCGAGCGTCCGGTCCGCGGTCTCGACCACCCAGCGGTCCCGCGTGGCCGCGTCGACGACGGTGATGGACTCGGGCCGGACGCTCACGTTGACCGTCCCGTCGTCGGTCTCGTAGGTCCGGGGCTTGCCGACGACGGAGACGTACGCGGGCGGTTCGAGTTCGCGGAGCGCGTTCGCCGCGTCGGGCTGGTACTGCCCGGCGTAGACGAAGAAGGTTCCCGTCGGGTCGACGACCCGCCCGCGCCAGTACTCGCTGTCCTCGCCCACGTCCTCCGTCTCGGTCAGCGTCCCGACGAGAAAGACCCGGTTGGCCCGCTCGCCGGTCGGGAGAAGCAGGTACAGCGGCGCCCGCTCGTCGTCGGATTCCTTGAACGTGTGCCCCGCGTCGTTGAACTCGCGGGCGAACACGCGCCGGGCGACCTCGCGGCTCGGGACGTCGTCGGCGTTCGCGCTCATGCTATCGACCTCGCCTTGACGAGGAGGTCCTCGACGTCGGTCGGCCCGTCCAGCTCCTCGAACTCGTCGACCAGGAGGTAGCGGCCCAGCCGCGGTCCCCGGACGCGGTAGTAGCGCCCGAGGACGGACCCGCGCATCTCGTCGGCCACGACGGTCGTGTCGAGCGCGTCCATCGCCATGTCCTTGGCCTCCTCGAGCGCGATGCCGGTCAGCGCCTCGGTGCTCTCGCGGTCGAAGATGACCTCGTGGACCTCGCTCCCGTCGTCGACGACGCCCTTGATGCGCAGGTCGAACTCGCCCTCGACGTCGCCGTGCTCCGAGCAGCGCCCGTTCTGGAGGACCCGCGTGCACGACTCCTCCGGGCAGCGCTTGATCAGCCCGCTCCCGCTCTGGACGTCGATCAGCGCGCCCTCGACGGTCTCGCCGCCGTCGCCGACCTCGATCTCCTCGTCGACCGCGGTGATCGAGGTCGTCCGGTTGAGCTTCACCGAGAACCGACCCTCGTACTCGTCGGTGACGACGTTCTCCAGGTCGTAGACCTGCTCCTCCTCGAGGTCTGGGAGGTCGGAGGTCTCGAAGGCGACGAACTTGATCGTCCCGCTCTCGTCGCCGAGCAGGCCGACCTGCGAGATGCTGTCGCTCCGGGACTCCCAGAGTTCGACGACCTTCGCGCGGACGTCGATCCACTCCTCGTCGGCGTCGACGTCGTTGACGGCCATCCGCTCGTTGCCGCCCCGTCCCAGGGACTCGCGCTCGATGCCCGCCTCCTCAACGTACGCGTTGACGACGCTCCGGCGGGCCTCGTCGACCGGGACCCGGTACTCGCTCACGAGGTTGTCCAGGCGCTCCTCGACCTCGTCGGGGGACACGTCGAGGTGGTCCGAGAACTGTGCCGCTATCTCCTCCGCGTGGGTACGCAACTCTGACATGGTGCTCCTCGCCTCCGCTTGGTGTTCAACGGGAGGCACGTCGACGTTGGTTCCTTCCGGTATAAAGGGTTCCGGCACCGCGGCGGAAGTGGTTCCCGGGGCGGGGGCCGCCGGGAGTCGAACCGACGGACTCGGGTCCGACGGAGCCGGTCGGGGCGTCCCGACGACGGACCTTTCACCACGGCGGCCCGACGCCTGCCCGATGGACGAGCGCGTCGAGCGGCTCCTGCGGTCGAAGCTTCGCGACGCCGGACGGCGGTTCGCCGAGGCGCGGAGGGCCTATCGCGAGGGCCGGGAGGCGGCCGACCTGCCGGAGGACGGTGAGGGACGCGCCCGCATCGTCTGCCGCCGGCACGCCGAGCGCCGCGCGGTCGCGGTCGACGAGGCCGGACGGCCCGCCTGCTACGAGGCCGGCCACCCCGACTGCGAGGGCTGCGCCGAGGACGTGCGCGAGGGCGTCGTCGAGACGTGGTAGGGCGGAGCGGGTCGCGTCGCTCCCGGACGTGAGGCGCCGCGAACCCGAGAGCGGAGCGGCACGGACGTAGACTTATCACTCGCCCGCGGCCGAGTCCCGGCATGGACCGTCCCGTCATCGCGCTCGTCCTCGCCGGGGGCGTCGGCACCCGGCTCTACCCGGCCGCCCGGCCCGACCGGCCCAAGCAGTTCCTGTCGCTGGGGGGCGACCGGACCCTGCTGGAGCGGACCGTCGAGCGCGCGGGCTTCGCCGACGAGGTGGCGGTGGTCACCCGCGAGCGGTACGCCCCCCGCGTCCGCGACCTGGCACCCGAGGTCGACGTCCTGGTCGAACCCGCTCCGAAGGATTCGGGACCGGCGCTCGTCTACGCGACCCACCGTATCGCCGAGCGGTACGACGACCCGGTCGTGGTCGCGCTCCCGAGCGACCACCGGGTCGGGGACCCCGACGCGTTCGGCGACGCGATGCTGGCCGGCGCCCGGGTCGCCGCCGAGACGGGCGCGCTCGTGACCTTCGGGGTCGAGCCGACCCGCCCGGAGACGGGCTACGGCTACCTCGAACCGGGGACCGACCGGGGCGCGTACCGCGACCTCGTCTCCTTCCACGAGAAACCCGACCGCGAGACGGCGGAGCGATACGTCGCGGCCGGTCACCTCTGGAACGCCGGGACCTTCGCGTGGGGGGTCGACGACTTCCTCGCCGCCGCGCGGGACTCGCCGCTCGGACCGCTGGTCGCGGCGCTGGACGCCGGCGAGCCCGTCGCCGGGTTCGACCGCGTGCCGGCGATCAGCGTCGACGACGCCGTGATGGAGCGGGTCGACGACGGGGTCGTCGTCCCCGTCGACTTCGAGTGGGACGACCTGGGCACGTGGGACGCGGTGGGGCGGATCGGGGCGGCCGACGGGGACGGGAACGTGACGCTCGGGACGGACGCGACCCTCGTCGACGCGGCGGGGAGCGTGGTCGCGACCGACGGGACCCACGTCTCGCTGGTCGGCGTCGACGGGCTCGCGGTCGTCGCCTACGACGACCGGGTGCTGGTCGTCCCGCGGGCGGAGGCGGGGCGGGTGCGCGAGGTGGTCGCGCGCCTCCGCGAGGAGGGCCGATTCTAACGCGGGCCCCGGCCGACGCGCACCCGCACCACCCCGTCGCCGGTGACGCTCACCAGCAGGTCCGAGCGGACTTCGCGGCCCCGGACCGCGTCGCCACCCGCCTCGCTGATCTCGCGCATCAGGTCCGGGGCGGTGTGGCTCACCTTCACCCCGGCCTCGTCGCAGGCGTCGTAGACCATCCCCGGCACGTCGTAGAGGTCGGTTCCGGCCTCGACCGCGACGCGGACCGGCGCGGTCAGCGCCGTGGCGAAGGCGACCGTCTCGCGGGCCTTAGCGACGTTCTCGCGGGCGCTCGCCTCGACGCTCGAGACGTTCGCCCGCGAGGTGCCGAGCAGCGCCGCGATGTCGGCCTGGCGGACGTCGCGCTCCCGGAGCGCGAGCACCTCGGCCTGTCGCCGCGTCAGGACGTTCTCCGCGGCGTCGAACCCGACGCGGTCGAGCAGCTCGTCGACGTCCACGTCGATATCGACGTCGGCGTCGGCGTCCTTGATCGCGTCCGAATCCCCGCCGTCTCCCATGGTGGTCGTTCGGCGCCGTCCGGTGAAAAAGGTACGCTACGAGCCCCAGAAGTCCTCGCGACTGCCCAGTTCCGGCCGCCCGGAGCGTCGGTCGTCGTCCTCGCCCGCCTCGATCTCCCCGTCCTCGGCCGGGTCCTCCGCCTCCTCGTCGTCCTCCTCCATCGGGAGGCGCTCGACGACCTCCTTCGCAGTCGCGTGGTTCGACTTCACCCGGTGGACGCGAACCGTCGCTCGGGCCTCCGGGAGGAGGCCGTCGACGAGGACGATGAACCCGTCGTCCGTCCGGC
>JBDGSZ010000125.1:0-9289 GCA_042217265.1 Haloferacaceae archaeon | reverse complement strand
CAGTGCGACCGATTACGGGTGAATGCTACCAAATACTACTGAAAATCAGAACGGTGACTCACTCGCTCCCGTCGGGGGCGTGGGTGACGCCGTCCCGCCGGTCGGCGCGCAGCCGCCGGATGGCGGCCGACGCGGTGTTGGCGTCGTAGCCGAAGAACACGTCGTCAGCGTAGGCGTCGACCACCTCGGCGGCCGACGTCAGGTCCTTGACCTCGATGTCCACGGCGTAGAGTTCGACCGCCAGCGGCACCCGGAGGTCGCCGTCCGGGTCGCCGCCAGCCAGGGCGGTGCGAAACCCCTTCGCGATGGTTTCGAGCCAGTAGGTCGTCCCGTACGCGGTGTCGTACAGCGGCACGACCAGCTCGTCGACGTGGTCGACGACGGCGTCCAGGTCGATGCCGGCGCGGCGGTAGAGGTGGCCGGGGTACGGATCCGGGTACACGGTCAGGTAGCAGTCCCCGGGGACCCGCCGGGCGGCGTCGGCGACGAAGTCCGTCACCACGTCGGCCCGCCACGCGAGTCGGTCGTCGAGGTCGCTCGCCGCGAACCGCCGCTCGCACCGGTCACATCGGCAGTACCCGTCCCGGGGGAAGCCCACGTCGTCGAGGCGGACGTCGGGGGCGACCTCGGCGCAGTCCTCGATGATCTCAAGGACGCCCGCGCGGTAGTCGTCATGGGTGGGACAGACGAACGACCAGTCGAAGTACGGCCGGTCGCGGTCGGCGGGCCGGCCCTCGTCGTCGACGGGAACGATCCCGGGGTCGCTCGCCGCGGCGGCGTTGTCGGCGAAACACGAGACGGTGTTGACCGCGTCGGCGACCGGCTCGGCCGCCCGGCCCGAGGGGTCTTTCACCTCGTAGAACGCGCGGTCGAACGCCGACCAGTCGACCTCGGCGGCCTCGCGGGTGACGACCCCGAACATGCGCCGGGCTACGGGACTCCCGCCCCTAAGTGACGCGGTTCGGCGGGCCGCGGCGTTACTCCTCGACCTCCACCTCGACCGGCTCCGCGCCCCCCGAGACGGCGAAGTAGACGAGCGCGAGCGCGACGAGCAGGAGGACGAGCTTCGACTTTCCGGACATACGAACGGGTAGGGGGAGTGGACACAAAGCCGTTGCGGGGGGACGCCGGACGAACCGGCCGAACGAAAATTTAATACATACGGCCGGAGTCGGTCGGGGTACATGCCGAGCGACGCCGCGTCCGGGCGCTCGTCCGTCGGGAGCGGCGTCGCCGTCGCGACCATCCGGATTATCGGGGCTCCCCCGTAGCCCCACCCACCCACACTCCGATTCTGACCCCGGTTCGCGACGATAACAGACCGTTCCGGTCGCCGGATCGATCGGCGACACCCGACCACACACGACATGCCAGAACGCACCGCAGTCCCCGAGGAATCGACCGACCAACCGCCACGCCGACGGGTCACGACCGGCGCGGAGGCCGTCACCGCGGCGCTGGAGCGGGCCGGCGTCGAGGCGGCCTTCGGGGTCCAGGGCGGGGCCATCATGCCCGTCTACGACGCCCTCTACGACGCCGAGGTGGAGCACGTCACGATGGCCCACGAGCAGGGGGCGGCCCACGCCGCCGACGCCTACGGGATCGTCTCGGGTGAGCCGGGCGTCTGCCTGGCAACCTCCGGGCCCGGGGCCACGAACCTCGTCACGGGGCTGGCCGACGCCGACATGGACTCGGACCCGGTACTCGCCCTGACCGGACAGACGACGACGGACCTCGTCGGGAAGGACGCCTTCCAGGAGACGGACACGACGGGCGTGACCCGGCCGGTGACGAAGACCAACTACTTCGCGGACGACCCCGACGCGGTCGGCGACATCGTCGGCGAGGCGTACGCGCTGGCCCGCGACGGCCGGCCCGGGCCGACGCTGGTCGACCTCCCGAAGGACGTCACGTCCGCCGAGACGGACCGGACGCCGGCGGAGCCGGAGCGCCCGCCGGACGCGGAGGTGCCGGACGCCGCCGATGGCCCGGCGGTGACCGCCGCCGCGGCCGCCCTCGCTGGCGCCGAGCGGCCGGTCGTCCTCTCGGGCGGCGGCGTGATCAAGGGCGAGGCGTGGAACGAACTCCGGCGGTTCGCCGTCGAGTACGGCGTCCCGGTCGTGACGACGATGCCGGGCATCGGGTCGTTCCCCGAGGACCACGACCTCGCGATGGAGGTGGCGGGCATGCACGGGACCGGCTACGCGAACCTGGCGCTCCAGCACTGCGACGTCATGCTCGCGGTCGGGACGCGCTTCGACGACCGGCTGACCGGCGGGGTCGAGACGTTCGCCCCCGAGGCCGAGGTGATCCACGTCGACATCGACCCTGCGGAGATCTCGAAGAACGTCCACGCCGACCACCCGCTGGTGGGCGACGCGGCGACGGTGCTCGAACGGCTCCACGAGGCCATGCCGCGAGCGCCCGACGCCGCCGCCTGGCGCGGCCGCTGTCGCCGGTGGACGGAGGAGTACGCGATGGACTACGGGATGCCCGAGGACGGACCTCTGAAGCCGCAGTTCGTCGTCGAGGCGGCCGACGCCCTGACGCCCGACGACACGGTGGTGACGACCGGCGTCGGCCAGCACCAGATGTGGGCGATGCAGTACTGGACCTACCGCCATCCGCGGACGTGGGTCTCCTCGCACGGCCTCGGGACGATGGGCTACGGCCTGCCGGCGGCCATCGGGGCGCGCGTCGCCGCCGACGGCGACCGGGAGGTCGTCTGTTTCGACGGCGACGGCTCGTTCCTGATGACGGTCCAGGAGCTCTCGGTAGCGGTCCGGGAGGAGCTCGACGTCACGGTCGTCGTCCTCAACAACGCGGCCGTCGGGATGGTCCGGCAGTGGCAGGACGCCTTCTTCGACGGGCGCCGGATGGCCTCGGAGTACCCCTGGGTCCCGGCGTTCGACGACCTCGCGGAGGCGTTCGGCGCCCGGGGCTTCCGCGTCGACGCGGCCGACGAGGTGGCGGGGACGCTCCGGGCCGCGCTCGACCACGACGGCCCGTCGGTAGTGGACGCCCACATCGACCCGGAGGAGGACGTCTACCCCATCGTGCCGAGCGGCGGCGACAACGGGAAGTTCGCCATGAACGAGGCCCAACTGGAGGAGCTATGAGCGGCCTGGACGGGCCGGCGCCGGACGAGCGCGCCCAGCCGGACGGCCGGCGGACCGCGGACGGCAGACGGGTCGGGGACGCCGACGGCGACGACGGCCGGCGGGCGGTGCTCTCCGCGCTCGTCGAGAACCAGCCCGGCGTGCTGGCGGCGGTGACGGGGCTGTTCGCCCGTCGGCAGGTCAACATTGAGCGCATCGTCGGCGAGCCGGTGGGGGACGGCGAGCGGTCGCGGATCACGTTCGTCGTCGTGCCGCCACACCCGGGCGTCGAGCGGGTGACCCGGCAGCTCGAACGGCTCCGCCCGGTCGTCTCGGTCGCGGAGCGCGACGCCGGGGTCGCCGAGCGCCTCACCGCGTCGCTCGACGACGGCTGACGGGGATCATTCGGCGATGTGGTCGGCGATCCCCTCGCGGATGATCGTCCCGCAGTAGTCACACCGGACGGCGTCGTCGACGTGGAACCGGGAGTCGACCGGCTCGCCGTCGTTGGTAATACAGCTGAGGTTCGGGCACTCCAGCACGCCGGTGACGACGTCCGGGCGCTCGACCCGCTTCTTGTCGATCACGTCGTAGTCGCGGATGATGTTGATCGTCGCCTCGGGGGCGATGAGCGAGAGGACGTCGACCTCGGACTGGCTGAGTTCGCGGTCCTCGACCTTCACGACGTCCTTCCGGGCGAGCTTGTCGGAGGGGACGTTCATCCCGACCGAGACCGTCTCGCCGCCCGCGCCGTCGATGCCGAGGATGGCGAGGACGTTCAGGGCCTGGCCGGCCGTGATGTGGTCGATCACCGTGCCGTTCCGGATCTTGCTGACCCGGAGCTCGTGGTCCGGGTCGGGTTCGGAGTCGCTCATAGGAGGGTGTCGAGGAGGGCCATCCGCACGGGGACGCCGTTGTGTGACTGTTCGAAGTACCGCGCGCGCCGCGTCCCGTCAACCTCCGGGGCGACCTCGTCGACGCGCGGGAGCGGGTGCATCACTGTGAGGTCCGGCGCGGCCGCCTCCAACACCTCGTTGTCGATCCGGTACTCCCCGGCCACCGCGCGGTACTCGCTCTCGTCAGGGAACCGCTCGCGCTGGATGCGGGTGACATAGAGCACGTCGAGGTCGGGCAGCACCTCGTCGAGGTCGGTGTGTTCGCGCACCTCGGCCCCGGCGTCGTGGAGGTCGTACCGGACGCTCCGGGGGAGCCGCAGGCTCTCCGGGCTGACGAAGTGCATCCGGGCGTCGAACTCGGTCAGGGCCGCGGCCAGCGAGTGGACGGTCCGCCCGTATTTCAGGTCGCCCATTACGCCGACGGTGATGCCGTCGAGCCCCGCGCTCTCGCGCATCGTGTAGAGGTCGAGCAGCGTCTGACTCGGGTGCTGGCCGGCCCCGTCGCCGGCGTTGATGAGCGGCACGTCGACGTACTCCGCGGCCATCCGCGCGGCCCCCTCGCTGGGGTGTCGGAGCACGATCGCGTCGGCGTACCCCTCGATCACACGCACGGTGTCGGCGAGGCTCTCGCCCTTCTTGACCGAGGAGGACTCGACGTGGCCCATGCCGACCGTGTCCCCGCCGAGGCGCTTCATCGCGGCGTCGAAGCTCATTCGCGTGCGCGTGCTCGGCTCGAAGAAGCAAAGCGCGAGCAGCGTCCCGGCGTGGCGCTCGGACGGCGGACCGGACCCGGCGTCGATCTCCGCCGCGCGGTCCAGCAACCCCTCGATGTCGGCCCGCGACAGCTGGGTCGCGGTGATGAGGTCGTCCCGGCGCATCACCGAACGACAGCCACGGTGGGGTATTGAATCCCCCGGCGCGCTCAGGGCCAGTTGCCGCCCTCCCGGAACGCCTCCGCGACGCGCCGGATGGCGACGACGTAGGCCGCGGTCCGGAAGTTCGGCAGCTCCATCGACTCGTAGGCGTCGACCAGGCCGGCGAAGGCCTCGCAGATTACCCGTTCGAGTTCCTCGTTGACCCGCTCCTCGGTCCAATGGAACCGCTGGCGGTTCTGGACCCACTCGAAGTACGAGACGGTGACGCCGCCGGCGTTCGCCAGCACGTCGGGGAGGACATAGACGTCGCTCCCGGAGAGCACGTCGTCGGCGTCGGGCGTCAGGGGGCCGTTGGCGGCCTCGACGACGACGTCGGCCTGCACGTCGCGGGCGAGCGACTCGTCGATGGCGTTCTCCAGCGCCGCCGGGATCAGCAGGTCGACGTCGGCGGTCAGGAGCGCCTCGTTGGACCACTCCTCGTCGGCGTCGGGGTAGCCCACCACCGACCCGGTCTCGCGCTTGTACGTCTTGACCGCCTCCGGGTCGAGGCCGTCGGCCCGGTGGACCGCGCCGCTGGAGTCGGAGACGGCGACTACGCTCGCCCCGGCGTCGTCGATGAGGTCGGCGGCGACGTAGCCCGCGTTGCCGTAGCCCTGGACCGCGACCGTCGCGTCCGCCAGGTCGCGCCCGAGGTAGCCGAATGCCTCGCGGGCCGTGAGCATCACCGAGCGGCCCGTGGCCTCGACGCGCCCGGCGCTCCCGCCGCTCGACGGCGCCTTCCCCGTCACCACGCCGGGCGCGGTCGTGTCCTCCAGGGTCTCGTAGGTGTCCTTGATCCAGTTCATCTCCCGCTGGCCGGTGTTGACGTCCGGCGCGGGGATGTCACGGTCCTCGCCGACGAGCGGCCGGAGCTCCGTCGCGAACGACCGGGTGATGCGCTCCATCTCCGAGGCGCTGTACGCCGAGGGGTCGATGACGATGCCGCCCTTCCCGCCGCCGTACGGGATGTCCACGACGGCGCACTTGTACACCATCCACCCCGAGAGCGCCTTCACCTCGTCGCGGGTCACGCCCGGGTGGTAGCGGATGCCGCCCTTGTACGGTCCCCGGTCGCCGTTGAACTGCGAGCGGAACGCCTTGAACCGCTCCAGGCGGCCGTCGTCCATCTCGACCACGAGGTTCGTCTCCAGCACCCGCTCGGGGTGTTTCAGCCGCTCGATCACGTCCGCGCCGACGTCGAGGTGTGCCGCCGCGTCGTCGATCTGCTCCTGCAGCGACTCGAAGGGGTTCGCCTCGTCGGCCATGGCCACGAGACGTGGCGAGGCCCGATTAAGCCTTCCCCGGTCGTGTTACCGGTCCGCGGCCCGCGCCCGCTCGATGACCCGCTCGGCGCGTGCGATGACGGGGGCGTCGACCATCTCGCCGTCCACCTCGAAGACGCCGCGGTCGTCGGCGTCGGCCTCGTCCCGGGCCGCGATGACCCGCCGCGCCCACTCGACCCGCTCCGGGTCGGGCGTGAACGTGTCGTTGATGACCGGCACCTGTTCGGGATGGATGGCGGCCTTGCCGTCGAACCCGAGGTCCCGTGCGAAGGCCGCGTCCTCGCGGAGGCCGTCGAGGTCCTCGAAGTCGATGTACACCGTGTCCTGGGCCCCGATCCCCTCGGCCCTGGCGGCCACGAGCGTGTGCTCCCGCGCGTACAGCAGTTCGGTCCCCTCGTCTGTCCGGGTCGCCCCCAGGTCCGCCGAGAGGTCCTCGGCGCCGAAACAGAGCATGTCCGTCGCGTCCGTCGCCGCGATGTCCCGCGCCTCGAGGACGCCCCGCGCGGACTCGATGATCGCGAGCACCGGGAGGTCGCGGCCCGCGCCGGCCAAGAGGTCGGCCAGGCGCTCGACGTCCGCCGCGGCCGATACCTTCGGGAGCATCACGACGTCGAGGCGGACGTCCGCGTCGACGACGGCCTCGACGTCGGCCCGGGGGTCGGGGTTGACCCGGATCCCGACCTCGCAGTCCGGGTCGAACGCCGGGTCGGCGAGCGTCCCACGGACGGCCTCGCGGGCTTCGTCCTTCCGGCCGGGGGCGACGGCGTCCTCCAGGTCGAAGACGATCGTGTCCGCGCCGGCCGACGGCGCCTTCCGCTGCATCTCCGGGCGGTCGCCGGGCGTGAACAGGAGGCTCCTTCGTGCCATGGCGCGGCAACGACGGGCACCCCTTTCAATGTCCGGTCCGCGGACGGCGTCGTGCTCGGACGTCACCGCCGGCCCTGTCGCCGCGTCCGGGCGACCGCCGTTCCGTCGCGGCCCGCTGTCACCCTGATTCTTGTGAACCCGTCACAATCCTTTTTAACTCGGATTCTCAATCACGATTATGAACGTCGGGGATCTGCTGGATCCGGGGGCGGACACCGGGCCGCGGGCGGCGGCGATCGACGTGCTGTGCGTGGACGACGATCCGGAGTTCGCGCGGCTCACCGCGGAGTACCTCGAACGGGAGGGGGACGCGATCCGGTCGTCGGTCGAGACCGACCCGACGGTCGCGCTCGACCGGCTGACCGGCGACGCCGACGGGTTCGACGGCGTGGTCTGTGACTACGACATGCCGGAGCTGACCGGGCTGGAGCTTCTCGACGCGCTGGCCGAACGGGGCCGAGACCTGCCGTTCGTGCTGTTCACCGGCAAGGGATCGGAGGAGATCGCGAGCCGCGCCGTCTCGCGTGGCGTCACCGACTACGTCCAGAAGGACGGGTCGAGCGAGACGTTCGCCGTCGTCGCCAACCGGATCGAGGAGGCGGTGACCCAGGACCGGGCCGAGCGGCGGCTGCGACGGCGCGAACGACAGTTCCGACAGCTCGTCAGGGTCGCCCCGTCGCCCATCACCATGTACGACGAGTCGGGGGAGTACGTGTTCGCGAACCGGGCGGCCGCGGAGTTCTTCGGATACGAATCCCCGGCCGAGCTGATCGGGAAGACCAAGTACGACCTCCTCTCCCCGACGGAACACGGGCAGGTCGAGCGGCGGCTCTCGGAGCTCGCCGCGGGCGAGGACATCCCGACGTCGAAGCACTCGTACGTCACCGCCGACGGGGATCGGACGGTCGGCATCGCGTCGTGTACCCCTGCGGCACCCCTCGACGCCGCCGGCATCACGGTCATCCGGAGCGTGAGCGACGAGCGGGGGAAGGCCGAACGCCTCGGCGACCTCGCCCGGTGCCTCTCACACGACCTCGAAACGCCGCTCGACACCGTCGAAGGGCGGGTCAAGCTGGCGACCGAGACGGGGGACGTATCACACCTCTCGGGGAGCACGGCGGCGCTCGACCGCATCCGCGACTACGTCGACGAGGTGGTCGAGCTCCTGCGCAACGAGGGCCGGGCGCCCGAGTTCGAACCGGTCGACCTGTCGCGGGCCTGCCGGCGGGCGTGGGACGCGGTCGCCCCGGGGACCGCCTCGCTCTCCGTGAGCGCCGACCGGACGATCAAGGCCGACCCGACGTACCTGGACCGACTCCTCGAGAACCTGCTCGGCAACGCGGTCGAACACGGAGGCGAGGACGTGACCGTGCGGGTGGAGGCGGTGCCCGGCGGGTTCCGGGTGGCCGACGACGGACCGGGCATCCGTCCGGAGGCGCGGAACCACGTCTTCGACCCCGGATACACCACCTCGACCGACGGGACCGGGTTCGGTCTCACGAGCGTGAAACAGGTCGTGCTGGCACACGGGTGGGAGGTCGACCTCGCCGAGAGCGACGACGGCGGGGCGCGGTTCACCGTCACCGGCGTCGACGTCGTCGACGAACCCGCCCGGCGGACCGCGTCGGCGCCGTCGACGGAGCCCTGACCGCCGGTCCCGCGGCGGCCGGCGCCGAGCCGCCGCGCCGATCCGGACGTGGCGCCCGTGCGGCAGGCTTTACTCCGGGGCCGCCGACGCCCGCCGCGTGACCGGTCTCTACTACGAGGAGTTCGAGGTCGGCCGGACCATCGAACACGACCGGCGGCGCACCGTCTCGGAGGCCGACAACCAGCGGTTCTGTGACCTGACGATGAACCAGCAGCCCCTCCATCTCGACGCCGAGTTCGCCGCCGACACGGAGTTCGGCGAGCGCCTCGTCAACGGCCTGTACACGCTGAGCCTCGCGGTGTCGATGACCATCCCCGACACCACCGACGGCACCATCGTCGCCAACCTCTCGTACGACGACGTGCAGCATCCGAACCCCGTCTTCCACGGCGACACGCTCCGTGCGCGGACGACGGTGACCGACAAGCGCGAGACCAGCGACGGGGAGCGGGGGATCGTGACGATGCACGTCGAGGTCCACAACGGGGACGACGAGCTGGTCTGCGAGTTCGACCGGACGGCGCTCTCCCTGAAGCGGGGCGACGGCGACGGAACCGACGAGGAGCGGTAGCGACGGCGAGGA
>JBDGSZ010000038.1:0-9350 GCA_042217265.1 Haloferacaceae archaeon | reverse complement strand
AACGCGAGAGCGAAGACGAGAACGAGAACGAGAACGAGGACGAACGCGAGAGCGAGAACGAAGACGAAGACGAAGAAGAAAACGCCTGAACCGGTCGCACCTCCGACGGCACGACCGACCAGACACGGTCGCCGCGAGGCGGTCAGCCCGGGTCGTCGCGTCCGCCGGTCGATTTAGGGACTGGCCCGACGAACACCGCACTGAAACAGTCATATGGCCTCCGCCGGACATCATCGCGTCTGAATGGCTGTACTATCACCTGCTGGGCGACAGACGGCCGTTCTCGTCGCCGTCATCAGTCTCCTGGTTGGGTCGGCGCTGGCGCCAGTCGTGGCCGACACGGCCGTTGCGCAGCAGACACGGCCCGGCGCGGACAACACGGTCACGCGGGTCGAGGTGTCCGAGAACGGCTCGGCACGCTGGACGATCCGGATCCGGACGCGACTCGACACCGACCAGCGTGTCGACAGGTACACCGCGTTCCAGTCCCGGTTCAGGAACGACACGGCGCGGTATCTCGACCCCTTCCGCAGTCGGATACGAGGGGTCGTCGCGAACGCAGCGAATGCGACTGGCCGGCAGATGCGGGCGACGAACTTCACCGCCTCGACCAGTATCCAGGAGATCCCTCAGCGATGGGGAGTCGTGACCTACGCGTTCACGTGGACGAGCTTTGCAGTCGAGAAGAACGGCCGGGTGGTCGTCGGCGACGTCTTCCAGGGAGGGTTCTTTCTCGCGAGGAACGACACGATCCAGATCGTTGGCCCCGACGGATACGAGGTCAGCCGGGCCGATCCGAGCCCGGACAGCCGAGAGACCGACATGGTAGCGTGGGACGGTCGGGAGGACTTCGCGGACGTTCGTCCGCGCGTCGTGTTCGTTCCGTCGGCAGAGCAGACCAGTGGACAGGACCCGGCGACGAGTCCAGACACATCGTCCACCGTCGGTGGGACCACGCCGCAGACTATCGGGGGGTCCGCTATCGCTGGCGTCGTCGCCGTGGTGCTGCTTGGACTCGCCGGAGTCGTGATGTACAGCCGACGCACCGGTGACACCGAGGGGCCTGACGGACTGTCGGAGAGTCCCGGCGGACAGGCCGAGGCATCACCGACGGCTGGCGGGGACGTCGGGTCCGACGGCACCGAAACGGAGGAGACAGTCCTGACGGACGAGGAGCGGGTACTCGAACTCCTGGACGCGAACGGAGGCCGAGTGCGGCAGGCGGCGATTGCCGAGGAGTTCGACTGGTCTGCCTCGAAAACATCGCGCGTGGTCGGGCGGCTGGCGGACGAAGAGTCGGTCGAAAAACTCCAACTCGGCCGGGAGAACCTGGTCGCGCTGCCCGACGAACGCGACTGAGGAGCCACTCGGTGGACGACTCCCGACTCTGGCCCCCGATGCAGGACCCTCACGCCACAGTTCCCGGGGAGTCGGGTCGTGGATATACGCTCGTCTGTGCTGACCGAACGAGGCGGCCCCGACTCTCACAGTCGACAGCAGGACGTCGGCGCGGAATCCAGGGAGTTTTCACCGGCCGGCGTCTCCGCCCGAGCGATGGATCGTGTCTGCCGGGTGCGGACAACCGAGGACATCTGCGGCGGACTGTCGTCCGAACGGGGCAGTCGTGTCCGGTGAGGTCGTCGGCGCTGTCGACCGCGCCTACCGATCCGGTGTCGCCCTGGCACTGTACTTCAGACGGCTGTTGACCCCGCCGTTCCCGGGTGACGGGCTGCTGTTGTTCGGCTTCCTCGAAGGGGTGCTCGGCTGGGGGCTGTCCTGGCTGTTTAGCCAGACCCCGGGGCTGGCTCCGGTCGGGTTGATTCCGTCGATCGTTCTCACGTGGATCGTCCTGACCGGCGGGATCATCATCGTCGGCGTGGTCTACACCGCACCGACCGTCCGACGCAACCGGGTCTGGCTGGTGTGGGGTGGGCTCAACGTGGCCGCGACCGCGGTCAACGTCGCCGCCCTCACCGGGGCGCTCCCGCCGGGGCTTCTCGCGTACGCGTACTGGCACCCGTGGCTGGCGGTCATGGGGATCGGCTACCTCGTGACGGGACTCTACAACTGGACGAGTCCGCAGATACGCCGGCAGGAGCGACTCGTCTACGCCGCCACCGGGCTGGTGACGCTGGGGGTACTGGTCGCGAGTCTGGGGCCGCTGAGAGGGTTCGTGACCGCGAACATCTTCGTACTCGGCGGGCTGTTTCAACTCGTCCCGATCGGCCACGACGTGGTCGCCGACGCAGTACTCATCGCCCGCCAGCAGTAGCGTTCCCGGGAGCGATAGAAGACTGACAGCAGAGCCGACCCACGACCCGACCAATGTACGACACCATCCTCTTCCCGACGGACGGCAGCGAGACGACGACCGGCGCCGCAGCCCACGCGTTCAGCCACGCCGAACGGTACGACGCGACGATACACGTCCTGTCGGTCGTCGAACTCTCCAGCGGTCTCGGAACCGCCGGACGCGACGAGGCGGAACTCGACCGGCGGAAGCGCGAGCGGACGGAAACGGTCGAGCGACTCGTCGAGGAGCATGCCCAGGGAGGCGTCGACGCGACCGTGGCCGTCGAGGTCGGCGGTCCCGCCCGGGTCATCACGGCGTACGCGACAGATGTCGGGGCCGACCTCGTCGTCATGAGCACCCGTGCCCGGGGCGGAGCCGAGCGGGTTATCTTCGGCAGCGTCACAGAGCAGGTTATCCAGGCCAGCGAGACGCCCGTCCTGGCGGTCCAGCGCTGACGCCACAGAGTACCGTCCGGAGACGGGGCTCCAGACAGCCGGCTCGTATCGGGTCCGTGAGCCGTCACACGCGAGCGGGGAGCGCGGACTGCAAACGGACGGTTGCCCCGGTCCTCTCGGAGGCGGTCGAACGGGTCCTCCGGAACGCGGGCGTCCTCGACGACCCGTCACGAGGGGACACGACCGTCGGCCGAACTGGTCGTCTCACCGCGTGGGCGCGGCGACGCGCTGCTCTCCGGCATCCTCGCGCGGATCACCGTTCGTTCCGGCCGGACGTGTCGCCGTGTTTCGAGACACGATACCAGCCGCGGTGGTCACCGGACAGACACTCGGCGACAGACTTGATCGCCGCGAACCCGTACAGCGGGACCACGGCCGAGACGACGAGCCAGTAGCCGGTCGTGTCTTCGACGACCCCGAGGCGCCGGTCGACGGCGTGGACGGTTGCGACCACGAGAAGCACCGTCACGAGCGGGAGGAGCGCCCAGCGTTCCGCGCCGACCAGGAGCAGGACGGCGAACTTCGCGAGCAGGGTCGGTGTGAGGACGGCCCCGAGAACTGTCCCGAGACAGAGGAGTACCGACACCGAGTTTCGGTACCGGGTGAGCGGGCGGACCCGTCGCAGGAGGGTTTCGAGCACCTGGACGTATCCACGCATCCACCGTTTCCGCTGGCCCCACCAGTCACGCCAGCCGTGGGCCGCCTCGATCGTCGACGGAGACGCCAGTACCTCCCGGACGTCCAGCCCGTGCCGGTAACACCGGTAGGCGAACTCGACGTCCTCGGTGAGCATCGTCGAGTCGTAGCCGCCGACGGCCTCGAACGCGTCCCGCTCCATGACGACCGCTCGGCTGGCGGCCATCCGGAAGTCGGTCAGCGCGTACACTCCACGACGGGCCACGTAACTCAGCAGGACCGACTCGGCGTACGCCAGCGTCTCGACGAGGCCCGTCGGTCTGGGGACGGTGCGACCCTGGACGACGTCGGCGCCGCGGGCGAGTCGGGCGACCGCTCGCGAGACGAACTGGGGGTGAACAGACTCGTCGGCGTCGAAGACGGCGAGATAACGCCCGTCGGTGTTCGACGCGGCGTGACTGATCGCCCCCGCCTTCGACCCGGGAACGGTGGTGTTCACCAGCCAGTCGACGCCGGGCGCGGTCGCCAGTTCCCGTGCGCGGCGGAGCGACGCCGTATCGCCCGGCTCACAGACGATCCGGACCTGGAGATCCGGGTAGCGGCTCCGGCGGAGTGACCGGACGCTGACGTCCAGTGCGTCGGCGTCCCGGTAGACCGGAACGACGGCCGTCACCGTCC
This sequence comes from Haloferacaceae archaeon, assembly GCA_042217265.1. Classification (GTDB taxonomy): domain Archaea; phylum Halobacteriota; class Halobacteria; order Halobacteriales; family Haloferacaceae; genus CAZMLQ01. Next base: position 5,288 of record JBDGSZ010000038.1, on the reverse strand, counting down.
CGGCCGCGTCGTCGATCGGTGGCGGTCCGAGCCGGTCGGTCGCCCAGCCGAAGAGAAACAGGAGTCCGGAGGCACCCAGAGCCGTCGTGAACGAGAGACTCGTCACGACTGCCTGTAGCAGGACGACGACGAGGCCGACGAAGAGAACCTCGACCCGGAGTGTCAGGGTGTGGAGGCCGGTCCGGACTCCCCACGCCAGGAGGCTCCCGGACGCACAGGCAAAGCCCACACGGCCGAGCCACCGTCGGAGCATCGTCCGTCACCCACAACGTCTCTCACGGTCGGGGTTGTATCTCCCGACACGCACCGCACGTCGTGTGACGGCTCGACCACCGTCTCCCGTGGCGAGCCAGGAGAGCCACAGGCTCCCAGATCTATCCCGTCGACCGACGACATCCAGCTCTCACGTCCGGCGGGCTCTCGCTGTCGGACTCGGTGGCCGTAGCAGTCGACGGTCTCTGTCTCGGGGCACTCTCCGCAGATATTTTTATGAGACAAGCCTAACTAGTAGGTGGGACTTGGGCACTCGTCACACGCTCCAAGTTCCCCCCCGTTCAACGCCCGTGTCAGACACGGGGCGGGTCTCTCTGAGAGGACTGTGCTGCCAGAGCACGACAGTGAGGGGTTGACATCCTCCCGTGGTCCAGACGAACGACGCCGTCCTGTTCACCCGAGGCGACCGTCGGACCGGCGCCGATCCCTCCGACCCGCAGAACGCGGTCGCTCCCGCCCGGACGCCCGGTCTGCTCTGGCCGGAGGACGAGTCGGTGATCCCGGGGGGTCACTGCGCTGCCGCGACGATGCTGTCCGCTGCCGACGTCGGCGGTCGGGGCGTCGGGATCACCGAGCGCCGGGTCGAGTACGCCGGGTAGCGAAGGCGTGACCTACCCCAGGGAGAAGCACCGTCTCGACCGCACGTCCCGAACCGGGCCGTGCTGTCGCGGGCGAATCCGAACTCGCTCGACCGTCCCGAGGTGGGTCGGCTGGCGTTCACACCCGAACGCCCTGGTTCGCCCGCGGGGGTCGGCGGCTCCACCCCGCCCGACAACACCCGTCTCGGCGGGGTGGTGAGAGGTGTCGCAGTTCCTCGCAACTGCCGGCGGCTGCGTCGGATGAATCGCCGTGCCACGTCGCAAACTGTACCCACTGGTGCGGGGAGGTGGGTAGCGAGATACGGCCTCCACCCCCGGAGTCGAGCCCCGAGGCACTCGGCCTCCCCCGTCTGTAGGGCCCGATACCGTCAGAATCGACAAGCAGTGGTACGTTCCGGCGGTTCTGCCGAACACACGACACGGCGCGTATCTCGCACACGAGAGTGGCCTATCCGAGGCTCCAGCAGTTCGCCGGCACGGGAGATATCCTCTCACTCGGGCGTATCGACGCCGACCACCTCGAAACGTGCCCCTCCACCGTCGCTGTCGGCGACCTGTATCGTCCAGCCGTGGGCATCGGCCACCTGTTTCACGATTCGCAGGCCGAACCCGGTTCCCTGTTCCGAGGTCGAGTAGCCGGCTTCGAAGATACGCTCTCGCTGTCCATCTGGAACCCCGGTGCCGTCGTCCGCGACGTAGAATCCGTCACGCTGACGACCGACCGTTACTGTCGCGTCTCCCCGGCCGTGTTCTACAGCATTACGAAACAGGTTCTCTAACAGTTGCCGCAGGGAATCTCGGTTCGCCAGTATCGTCTCCCCGGTTTCGACGTCCAGCGTAGCATCGTCGGCTGGAACTGTCTGCCAGCAGTTCTCAGCCAGAACCTGCAGCGACACCGGCTCTACGTTCACGTCCGTGTCGCTGCCCCTGGCAAGGGTCAACAGTTCATCGATCAGCGTCTGGCTCCGATCCAGAGCGTCAGCCACGTCGTCTAAGTGTTCGGAGTCACACTCGCTTTGAGCCAGTTCTAACCGCCCTTGAGCGACGTTGAGCGGATTCCGGAGGTCGTGACTAACGACGCTGGCGAACTCCTCCAAGCGGTCGTTCCGCCTCTCGAGTTCTCGTTCACGCCGTTTTTGCTCGTTGATATCCCGCGTGGCACCGACGATCCACTCGCTGCTCTCGTCGCCACGAACCGGGGCGATCCGTGTCTCCCAGTGCGTGATTTCGCCGTCTGGACTCTCCGCGTCGGGGAGTTTCTCGGCCTCGACCACCTCCTCGTAGCTAATCGGCTCACCTGCGGCGAGACACTGCCGATACCGCTGCTCGATCTGCTGTCCTCGTTCCGCGCCGAAGAGTTCCTGTGGGGTCTCTCCCCGCAGTTGTTCGTTCGATAGGCCAGTCGCGCGTTCGAACGCGCTGTTGACGCGCTTGACGACGAAATCCTCGCCCGCACGTTCGATGATGAACAGCATATCCTGTGCGTTCTCGAAGAGCGTCTCGGCCTGTTCGAGCCGAGCGAGTCGGGTCTTCTCGGCCGTGACGTCCTGAACGTAGCCCCGCACGACCGGCCGTTCGTCGGATGCTTGGGTTCGTTCGCCCCGGGCAGTGACCCACTTTTCCTCGCCGTCGGCGGCGGTCAGCCTGACGTCCAGTTCGTACGGGTCACCGGAGTCCACACAGGCCCGGAACCGCTCTCTGAGTCGCTCTCTGTCCTCTCGATGATAGAACTCGAGCGCGTCCTGGAGCGTCAGTTCGGCATCGGGCTCGATACCGTAGATTCGTCGCACACCGGCCGTGTTCGTCACCTCCTCCGTGTCTATGTCGTACTCCCACGCACCGATATCCGCGATCCGTTCCATCTCCGCGAGCAACTCTCTCGTTCGGCGTAGCTCGGTCGTCTGCTCGACCCGGTCGGAGATGTCGCGTGCGACCACCACGACGGCCCGTTTCCCCTCGATTCGCTTCGGAAGCGGCGACAGTCTGGCCTCGAACTGCCGTCTGCCCGCCGGCACGTCGAGTTCGTACTCGACTCTCCTGCCCTCGTCGGCCCGGATCGTCTCCTTGACCTCCGCGAGGAACCGTTCGCCGGGGTCGGCGTCGAGAACTGTGGTCAGTTTCTGCCCGATCAGGTCTGCCGGATCGGCGTACAGCAGGTCTTTGTTCTCGGGGCCCGAGAGCAGGTCGACGTACCGCCCCTCCTCGTCGATGATAGCGGCGAAGTCCGGGAACGCGAGCGAGAACGCGTTCAACCGGTCCGACTGCCGGGTCAGCTGTTCCTCGGCACGGTAACGTTCGACGGCGTTCCGAATCCGGTTTGCGAGGACAGTGTACTGGTCGGTCCCGGTCCCTTTCTGGAGGTAGTCGGTGACGCCGGCGGAGACGGCCTCGCTCGCGATCTCCTCCGACCCCTCGCCGGTGAAGAGAATAAACGGAATATCGGGGGTCTCCTCGCGAACAGCCCGAAAGAAATCGATACCGTTCCGACCGGGCATATCGTAGTCGGAGACGATACAGTCGAACGCGGTCTCTGCGAGTCGGTCCAGTCCGCCGGCGACACTTGTCGCAGTTTCGACAGTAAAGCGCTCACGCTCTCGCTCGAGAGACGCGGCCGTCAGGTCCGTACACTCCGGGTCGTCGTCGACGTGTAGAACGCGAATAATATCTGATTTCCTACTCATACCGATCTATGTGTAGGATCGGTGTATATAAATTCCCCGTGCCGGTGCCACTCTGCGATACAACTCCGCCTCGGCGGCGACGGTTCGCAGCGCTTGCATCCTTCGTGTTCACCGCGCTCGGGACGCTGGCCGGAGTCTCGTCGACCCGTTCGCAGGGTCACTGGAGGGCTGGTTCGCTGTACCCGATACAGAACAGACGGCGTCGGCCCGTCGGACACGTCCTCTGTATCTCGCACGCCGTCTCTACGACGACGGTTCCCATCGACGGTCGTCTCGACCAGTTCGCGAGGCTTCTGACCGGGCTGTCAGCTGAACTGGCGAGAGAACAGTCTCCGTGGCTCTGTTGATTGGACGTCGGTGTAACCGGCGTGCTGAACACAGAGCGTACAGTCAGCGTCCGTGAGGTCACCGAGCACGCTCCTGTCGGGCGTGTGGGGTCGTACCGTCGGAGTCAGTCGATCGGCTCGACGCCCGTGAACTCGAAGCGCGCCCCGCCGGTGTCGGCCGTGGTCACGACGACATCCCAGCCGTGTGCATTGGCGATGGTGCGGACGATAGAGAGCCCGTAGCCGCTGCCCTCGTCGCTGGTCGAGACGCCGTGGTCGAACACCTCCTCCCGCATCCCGTCGGGGATACCGGGGCCGTCGTCCGCGACGTAGAATCCCGTCTCCATGCGGCCGACCGTGACGGCCACGCCCGGGCCGCCGTGTTCGGCGGCGTTGCGGAAGAGATTCTCGAACATCTCGCGGAGCCGATCACCGTCTGCGCTCACCTCGCCGACGCTCTCGCACGCCAGCGTCGCCTCCTGCTCGGCCAGCGTGTTTCCCCAGGCCAACGCGACGACGGCCTCGAGGTCCACGGGGACGGGGTCGGTGACGACGTCGCCCTGGCGGGCGACCCGCAACAGGTCGTCGACCAGCCGCTCCATCTGGTCGGTGGTGTTCTCGACGACCGCGATGTGTTCGTGGTCGCCGGTCTCCTCGTAGAGGGTCAGTCGGCCGTCGATGACGTTCAGCGGCGACCGCAGGTCGTGCGCGAGGATGTCCGTGAACTCCTTGAGCCGGTCGTTCTGGCGCTCGAGCATCCGCTCGTACTGCTTGCGGTCGGTCGTGTCCTGACTGACCACCGTGAACCCCTTCAGGATCTCGTCGTCCCAGAGCGACTCCACCGTGAGTGTCCCCCAGAACACCGACCCGTCGTCGCGCTGGTGCCAGCACTCCATCGTCGCCGTCTCCGTCCGGGCCGTGTCGAGCACCTCGGACAGCGGCCGCGTGGGCTCGGCGTCCGCCGCGAACAGCACCGCTACAGGCTCCCCTCGCACGGCCGCCGCGTCGCGCCCGTACAGCGTCCGGCCCGGCGTCGACCAGGTCGTGATAGCTCCGCTGGCGTCCAGTTCGAAGATAGCGTGCGTCGAGAGGCTGTCGACCAGCCGTTCGTAGTCGCCGGCGGTCCTCGGCTCTGGATCGTCCAGTGGCTCCTCCCGCTGCGTCCCGTCTTCCGGGTCGACAGGGTCATTCACCGTCGCTCACTCTCGGACCGCTGGTCGACACGGTCAGCTGCTCGCCGGTCCCGTGGCGGAACATAACAGATCTAGAATCACACGTATCGCGATTCAAACACGCTATTTTTGATAGAGACGCAAGCGCATACCCCCGCCTTCAGGCGGGGGTCGAGCGACACTTGACCCGTTTGTCGGTAAAATTAACACCGTGGTCCCTGTTATCAGGGACGCTAC
>JBDGSZ010000022.1:0-9488 GCA_042217265.1 Haloferacaceae archaeon | reverse complement strand
CTAACCTCTCGATCGCGGGTTCGAATCCCGCCACGCCCGTTCGCCGGCGAGCGAACTCGGACGACGCGCGGCCGGGTGCGGCGCCGGCGGCGTTCGCGCCCGGCAGTCGCCACGGCGTCCGTTGCGCCGGGGGAGGTCGCCAGTCACCCGCCCGCGTAGCGGGGGTTCAGGCCCGGATTCCGGGAGGCGGGGCGAGAGTCGAACCGGTTCGTTCGGCCGGGAGAGGCGCGTTAATGAGGCGTTAACCGGCGCGTAATCCGTCGCAAGAGTTTTTTTAATCCGCCCGGAAGAGGGCTCCAATGGCTATCGAGGACGCCGACAGCGCCGACGCCGAGCGCGGACCCGGGGTTCGTCGCGCCGAGTCGACCGGCGACGGGGCTGTGGCGGGAGAGTACACCTGGGCCGACTTCCTCGTCGAACACGGGGCGTCGGCGGCGGCCGATCAGCTCTACGAGGGGGTCGATCCGGGTGACACGCCGTCCGCGGAGGACTGGGCGCGGGTCGACGTCGATCCGGCGTCGTTCCTCGGCGTTCGTCCGGAGGAGTTCCCCGGGCGCCTGGCCGCTGGCGAGGCGGCGGCGACGACGGTTCGGCAGGCGATGAGCGAGCGACAGGCCGCCGGCGAGGGGCCGGTGGTGAAGGGGCTGTACGGCTGGGAGGACTTCAAGGCACAGGTCGGGTCGGTCGACCGGGCCGACGCCCTCGGGTTCGAGCCCGACGAGGCCGAGTCGGTCGTCGGCGAGGTAGGAGCGAACGCGGGGGCGCTCGCGGAACTGGTCGACGAGCGGACGGTGGACGTCCAGGACGAACTCGACGAGGACGCCTTCTTCACCGACGACCGGGGCGCCAGCACCGTCGTGACGCGGTACGACCTCGAAAAGGAGGTCCCGGAGGCCAAGAAGGCCCACTTCCGCGAGGTCGAGCGGTACTGGGTGAACGAGCCCTACGCCTTCGTCGTCATCTTCCACTCGACGAAGGAAAACGAGAAGAAGTACTACGTCATCCAGCCCCACGTCAACGACCTGGAGCGGGAGCTCCTCGAGTTCCTCGAGGGGAAGCTCCGGAGCGCAATCAAGTACTCCGAGGAGAGAATCGTCGGCGACGACCAAGACGACCGGAAGGAGGTCATCGAGCGGGAGGCGATGGGCCTGCTCGACCGCTACGACATCTACGCGCCGCCGGACGACGGGGGCTCGGGCTGGTTCGGCCTGTTCGGCGGCGGGGACGACAACGACGACGGCGGGTCGCTCCTCGATCTCGACGTTGGGCCGTTCGGGGGCGACGACGACGAGGGCATCGAACGCACCGACCACGGCGGGCGCGACCGGTCGAAGGACCTCGACGGCATCCGGGCGCGGCCCGAGCCAGTGGTCCTGGAGGAGGACGCCGAGACGCTGAACGAGTACCAGGTCAAGAAGCTCCTCTACTACCTCACGCGGGACTTCATCGGGTACGAGCGCATCGACGGCATCAAGCACGACATCAACGTCGAGGACATCTCGTGTGACGGCTACGACTCGCCCGTCTTCGTCTACCACACCGACTACGAGCAGATCATCACCAACATCTACCACGGCCGGGAGGAGCTCGACGACTTCGTGGTCAAGCTGGCCCAGCGCTCGGGCAAGGGCATCAGCAAGCGCCGCCCCCAGGTGGACGCGACGCTGCCCGACGGGTCCCGGGCGCAGCTGACCCTCGGGCGAGAGGTGTCCGACCACGGCACGAACTACACCATCCGGCAGTTCAAGGAGATCCCGTTCACGCCCATCGACCTGATCAACTGGCGGACGTTCTCGCTGGAGGAGATGGCCTACCTCTGGCTCTGTATCGAGAACCACAAGTCGCTCATTTTCGCCGGTGGAACCGCCTCCGGGAAGACGACGAGCCTGAACGCCGTCTCGCTGTTCATCCCCTCGAACTCGAAGATCGTCTCCATCGAGGACACCCGCGAGGTCGAACTGCCCCAGCGCAACTGGATCGCCAGCGTCACCCGGCCCTCCTTCGCCGACGACGACGAGGGCGACATCGACGAGTTCGACCTGCTGGAGGCCGCGCTCCGTCAGCGCCCCGATTACATCGTGATGGGCGAGGTCCGTGGCGAGGAGGGCCGGACCCTCTTCCAAGTCATGTCGACCGGCCACACCACCTACACCACCTTCCACGCCGACAACGTGGGCGAGGTGCTCAAGCGGTTCACGACCGACCCCATCAACGTCTCGAAGACGATGTTCACCGCCCTGGACCTGGTGAGCATCCAGACCGCGACCCGCGTCAAGGGGCGGAAGGTCCGCCGGAACAAGTCGCTCACGGAGATCAACCACTACGACGCCGAGAACGACGAGATCAACGTCCAGGACGTCTTCCAGTGGCAGGCCGAGACCGACGAGTTCCTCAAGATGGGCCAGTCGAGCACCTTGGAGGAGATCAAGTTCGACCGCGGCTGGACCCAGGAACGCCTCGAGGACGAACTGTTCAAGCGCCGGGTCGTGCTCGCGTACCTCATCGACCGGGGGCTGAACACCTACACGCAGGTCGCCGCGACCTTCCAGGCGTTCATCAACGACCCCGAGACCATCCTGGCGCTGATGGCCCAGGACGGCTTGGAGCGGAGCCTGGAGAACCTCCGGGAGATGGAGTCGGTCCTGATCGACATCGACCCGGAACAGGAGGCGATGGTCCCCCGACCGGAGCCCGAGGAGGAGGAGGCCCGGCTGGCCCGCGAGATCCTCGACCGGGCCGAGGAGGAGCTCTTCCCCGAGTACCGCGGCGAGGACGTCGGGGACGTGGCCGAGGCGCTCGTCGACGTGGCGCCGGCGGCGGACGTCGAGGCGTCCCCCGACGAGGCCGGGAGCGAGGGCGGGGACCTCGACATCGACGTCGACCTCGACCTCGACGGGCCGAGCGGGGACGACGACGGGACCGCCGGGGACGCGACGGCCGACGGCGCCGGGGTCGGTCTCCTCGAAGACAACGGGGATGCCGCCGACGCCGGGACGGACCGGAAGGCCCAGAACGAGGACGCCGGGGACGACCCGGACGACGACCTCGACGACTGGGGGTTCGGGGAAGTGAGCGGCGGGGGCGGATAGATGAGCCTCGACACCGACCGGACCTTCGAGCGGGACACCACCAGCCTGGGCGACGCGTTCTACCCCCTGTACCGGCGGCTGTTCGACGAGGACGGTGACTTCGTCGACGACGTGGACACGAAGCTCACGCAGGCCCGGATGGGCGACACCGTCGAGATGTACCTCTCGCGGGCGCTCGCGGTCGGGGTCCTCGTCGGCGTCGTCCTCTGGATCGTCGGAACGACGGTCGGGTGGGCGCTGTTCGCCTTCGGCATCCTGAGTCCCGACATGCTGAGCACGCAGGCGCGCATCCCCAACGAGGCGCTGGTGAACTTCCTCGAGGCGGCGCGGGTGCCGGCGGCCATCGGCGCGTCGGGCCTGGTCTTCGGCGCCATCGGGTTCGGCCTGGGGTTCGGGACGCTCGTCGCCATCCCGTACTCCCGGGCGTCGGCCCGCGAACGGCAGATCAACATGCTCCTCTCGGACTCGGTCTCGTTCATGTACGCGCTGTCCGTCGGGGGGCTGAACCAGCTCGAGATCCTGCGCGCGATGGCCCAGGCCGAGGACACCTACGGCGAGGTCTCCAAGGAGTTCCGCGACATCGTCCAGGAGACGGAGTACTTCGGGACCGACTACCGGAACGCCATCCGCGACAAGGCGCTGTCGACCCCGAGCGACGAGCTCGCGCAGTTCCTCACCGACATGCTCTCCATCGTCAACTCGGGGGGCAACATGGAGCAGTTCCTCGACGACAAGAAGGACAAGCACATGCGGACGGCCAAGCAGCAACAGGAGATGACCCTGGAGACCCTGGAGCTGTTCGGCGAGATGTACATGACCCTCTCGCTGTTCCCGCTCCTGCTCATCATCATCCTGGTGATCATGGGCATGCTGGGCAACGGCAAGCAGCAGCTCCTGTTCGGGACCGTCTACGCGCTCATCCCGATGACGGGGGTCGGCTTCCTGGTGCTCGTCTCGACGGTCAAGCAGGACGAGCCGGGCGACGGCTACCTCCGCCCGTCCGAGGGCACGACGCGCCTGGAGGAGGAGACGCGCGCGGGGCTGCTCCACCTCGGGCTGATCGAGTCGTACGTCGGGAGCTTCAAACTCTTCGACCGGATCAGGAGCCGCGAGGGGACCCACCAGACGGTCGAGTTGCTGAAGGCGCCACACCACTTCTTCCGGGATAACCCGCTTTTCACCCTGGCGCTCACCGTCCCAACCGCGCTGGCGCTCGTGGGGGCGGCGCTTTTCACCGGCGCCGCGCCCACCAGCTGGGAGGCGCTGAAGTCCCAGCCGGTCTGGGGGACCTTCCTCTATTACTACGTGCCGAGCTACGTCGTGCTGGTGCCGCTCGGGATCTTCCACGAGTGGAACGTCCGGTCGCGCTCGGCGATCACCGGGAAGCTATCCGAGACGCTCCGGAAGCTGTCGAGCGCGAACGACACGGGCCAGACGCTGCTGGAGTCGATGCAGACGGTCTCGGACACCTCCTCCGGGAAGCTCGCCGAGGAGTTCGAGATCATGTACGCGAAGGTGAACTACGGGATGAGCCTCCGGGAGGCGCTCATCGAGTTCAACAACAAGTACCACATCCCGCGGCTGGCCCGGACGATCAAGCTCATCAGCAAGGCCCAGGAGGCGTCCTCGCAGATCACGGACGTGCTGACGACGGCGGCCCAGGCCAGCGAGAACCAGGACGACATCGAGCGCGAGCGCAAGTCACGCACCCGGATGCAGGTGGCCATCATCCTGATGACCTACGTGACCCTCTTGGGCGTGATGGCCATCCTGAAGACCCAGTTCCTCGACGTGATGGCCGGACTGTCCTCGCAGACGGGCGGTGGCGGCGCCGCGGCCGGCGGGGCCAACTTCGGCGGGAACATCGACACCAACCTGCTCTCGCTGCTGTTCTTCCACGCCGTGACCATCCAGGCGCTGCTCTCCGGGATCATCAGCGGGTACATCCGGACCGCCGACCTGCGCTCGGGGGTGAAGTTCGTCGTGATCCTCCAGACGCTCGCGCTCGCCGTGTGGCTGGTGGTCGGATGAACTCGGCCTCGTCCCCGATCCCCTCCGGACTGCCGCGACGCCGGGACCGCGACGCCGACCGGGGACAGACCCCGCTCGATTTCGCCATCGGCGCCGGGATCTTCATGGTCGCCGTGGTCTTCGTCGTCGCTTTCGTCCCCTCGCTCACCGCGCCGTTCGAGCAGGGGGCCGGCGAGCGGACCGCGGCGGCCGACCGGATCGCGACGAAGCTCGCGGAGGGGCTGCTCGGGAGCCGGGCGAGGCCCGGGAGCCTCGACGCCGACTGTACGGTCGGGTTCTTCGACGACGTGGACACGGCGTGCGGGTACGACGCCGGGACGGCGCTGACCGAGCAGCTCGGGCTGCCCGACTACCGGAACGTCGAGGTGGAGATGCTGGCCGACCTCGACGGCGACGGCGACGAGGAGACGCTCTGTCACGACGCGTCCGACGAGGCCATCGTCCGCGAGGAGGCCGGCGCCTGCGGCGACGAGGCCGCCGACGTGCCGTTTCGGGTGAGCACCGGGGGAACGAGCGCCTCGACGGCGGTGTCACGGCGCTCGGTCGCCGTCGAGACGACCGGCGCGACCATGGTGGTGAGGGTGTGGTGAGCGTGCGCGGGCAGGCCCACACGCTGGAGGCGGTGGTCGCCGGGCTGTTGCTGCTGTCGAGCGTCGTCTTCGCCCTCCAGGTCACCGCGGTGACGCCGCTCTCAGCGAGTACGTCGAGCCAGCACGTCGAGAACCAGCAGCAGGCGCTCGCGGAGGGGATGCTCCAGCGGACGGCCCACTCGGGCGCGCTCCGCCGGGCGGTGCTGTTCTGGGGCGACGCTGACGGCGACACCGAGCGGGAGTTCCACTGCGCCCGCGAAGGGGTCGAGTACGCCTCCAATCCGAACGTCACGGCCTGTGGCATCGCCGGGACGGCGAACGCGGTCCACGTCCCGCCGAACGACTTCGGGGCGGCCGTGAACGAGACGTTCGGGACGGCCGTGGCGGTGAACGTCAGGATCCGCTACCGGACGAGCGCCGGGGGGACGGACACCCGGCGGATGGTCTACCGCGGGCAACCGAGCGACAACGCGGTGCGCGTCGGCGTGACGGTGACGCTGACCGACGACAACGTGCTCTACGACCCCCAGGGCGAACCGACCGACCGGAATGTCGGATCCGGCGGGGCGGCCTTCTACGCCGACGACGTCGGCGACGGACCGCTGTTCAACGTGCTCCGGGTGGAGGTGACGGTGTGGCGCATCTGAGCGACGACCGCGGCCAGATGCTGCTCATCGGCGGCCTGGCCATCGCCGTCGCGTTCGTCGCCCTCGCGCTGATACTCAACAGTTCGGTCTACATCGAGAACGTCGCCAACCGCGAGAACGTCGTCGTCGGCGAGGAGGGCGTCACGGTCTACCAGGACGACGTGCGACGGGGCGTTGGCCGGGCGGTCACCGCCGGGAACGCGAACGGGAGCAGCCCCGCCGACCGCAAAAGCGACATCAACGAGGGGGTGGAAACGCTCGCGAGCGCCCTCCGGGACTACCACGCCGAACGGGGGCGGGCGGTCGACGTCGCGGTCGACAGCCACAGCGTGGGGACGCGGGTCTTCCGCCCCGACGAGGGCGAGTTCACGGAACCGAACGGGACCGACGACGACTGGACGGTCGGGTCGAACACGCGGTTTAGGCGGTTCGGGATGAACGTCACCCGGTCGAACCTGTCGTCCGGCGCGCTGGCCGACGTCTTCCGGATCCGGATCGACGACGGGAGCACCGCGCGGAAGGTCTACGTGTTCAAGAACACCACCGGTCCGGACAAAACGGTGGTGCGGACGCGGAACGTTGACACCGGGGCCCTGTCGGCGCCGTGCGTCGACGCGACCGGGTCGACGACCGTCATCAACCTCACGGCGGGGGAGGTGTCCGGCGAGCACTGCGAGGCGCTGGACTTCTTCGAGTCGGTCGATCCGTCGTACACCCTCGCGTTCCGGAACGGGGGGTCGACGAACGTGACCGGCCGGTACGACTTCGTAGTCAACGAGTCGAACCCCTCGCCCGACTACGGGAGCGACGGGGAGATAACCACCCGGAAGGTCGTCTACAGCACGCGGGTGAAGGCGGTCTACTACGCGCCCGACGTCAAGTACGTCGCGAAACTCCGGGTCGCGCCGGGTGAGCCCGATGCCTGACTGGGGCGACGACCGGGCGGTTTCGACGGCGCTCGGCTACGTCCTCCTGCTGGCGGTGGCGGCCCTGCTCGTCAGCGGGTTGCTCGCGGCGACGGGGACGTTCATCGACGGGCAACGCGACAGCACCGTCCGGGAGGGCCTGTCGGTCTCGGGGCAACAGGCCGCGGGGGCCATCGAGACGGCAGACCGCCTGGTGCGGTCGTCCGACGCTACCCCCTCGACGCTCGTCGTCCAGCAGCGGTTGCCGCGCCGCATCGCCGGGACGGGATACACCATCGAGGTGAACGTGACGGGCACCGACGTCACGCTGGAACTCTCCCCCGCCGTCCCGGGGGCGCTGTCCTCCGACACCGTCACCGTCCCCGTGTCGAACCGGACGGCCGTCGCCGAGACGAGCATCCAGGGAGGGACGATCGAGGTGCGGTTCGACGGAGGCAAACTGGAGGTGTCCTCCGGTGTCTGACGACGCGCGGGGGGTCAGCGACGTCATCGGGTTCGTCCTCGTGTTCTCGCTGATCGTCGGGTCGATCTCGGTCATGACGGTCGTCGGCCTCGACGGCCTCCAGGACGCGCGCGACTCCGCCCGCGTCGAGAACGCCGAACTCGCCTTCGACGTGCTCGCGAACAACATCGAGGACAGCCAGCGCCGCGGCGCCCCGGGACGGGCGACCGAGATCCGCCTGGGCGGCGGCGGACTGACGGTCGGCGAGGAGACAGTCATCCGGGTGACCGTCGGCGGAACGACGACCAGTCGGACCATCGAACCCATCGTCTACGAGTTCGAGGGGACCCACATCGTCTACGAGTCGACCGCCGTGCTGCGGCAGGAGTCCGGCGGCGCGGTCTTCGTCCGCGAACCGTCGTTCGTCCTGCCGGCCGCGTCGACGCCGAACAGGACCGCAATCCCGCTGGTGGCGACCGACGTGCCCGACGGTCGCATCGGCGGTCGGACGACGGTGCTGGTGCGGACGACCGCGATCAGCCGGTCGGTCATCAACGACACCGACGACGCCACGGTGACCCTCGAGATCGAGACGACCGAGGCGCGGGCGGCCGCGTGGGACCGCTACCTAGAGGAGCGCCTGCCCGGGTCGGCCTGTTCGTACGGCGGGGGCGAGACCGTCACCTGCACGTTCGACACCGACCGCATCGTCGTCAGCAGTACGCGCATCGACGTCACGTACGAGTGAGACGACGAGGGTCGCGTCCGGGCTTCACTCCTCGACTTTCACTTCGGTCACGCTGACGTGGAGGTACGTCACCTTCGGCGTCGTCGTGCTGGTCTCGAAGACGCTCGTGCCGCCCAGCGCCTCGTCGTAGTGAATCTCGTTGTTGTTCGAGGTGCTGCTCACGGACCCGACGAGCGCGCCGTAGATCTCGGCCTGATTGTCGACCGAGATGTCGACCTGGGTCCCGGCGTCGTTCTCCGGCCCGAAGAGGACCCCGCGGAACTCGACCTGGTTGGTGAACTCGGCATCGTTCCCGGGATACATGTACACCCACAACTGGTCGGCCCTGTCGTCGGGGTTCACGATCTCCGCTTCGTTGTTCATCTGGTAGTTCCCCTCGGCGTAGATCTTCACCTTGCCGTCTCCCTGGATGGGGATGTCGGCCTGGTTCTGGAACTGGATGTCGCCGGCGACGTAGAGCCTGACCGTGCCGCCGCCGGTCGCGAAGGTGAGGTTCTCACTCCCGTCGAGCGCGAGCGACGTGTCGATGTAGTAATCGCCCGCCGGGAGGACGCAGGGATCGCAGGTCGGATCGAGGCTGTTGCCCGTGATGGCGCTGACGTCGCCGTTGTCGTTCGAACTGCTGACCTCCGACTCGAAGTCGTCGATCTCGTCCTCGGCGGAGTCCGGAATGGAGACGACGGCGGGTTCGGGGGCGGGCGCGCTCGCCGGAGACGACGACGGCGCCGGGAGGACGGCCTCGTCCGAGCCACCCACGGTGCCCTGGTCCGTGCCGCCGTCCGGATCAGGGGGGGTGCCATCCCCCTCGACGGCCCCGCCGGCAGTCACGAAGCCGGTGACCTCCGCGCTCGAACCGTTCTGAAACAGGTCATCGGTGACGGAGACGTCGCCGTCGATGGTTCCCTTGTCGCGGATTTCGACGTCACCGCCGGCCGTGACGTCGCCACGCACCTCGGCTTTCCCCTTCAGGATCACGTCACCGCCGGCCACGAGGTCGTTCGTCACGGCCTGGTCC
>JBDGSZ010000132.1:0-9654 GCA_042217265.1 Haloferacaceae archaeon | reverse complement strand
TCACCGAGATCAGCGAGTACCTCGGGGTGAGTCCGAAGGCCGTCATCGACCACCTTCGCAGGCTGGAGGACGCCGGCCTCGTCGAGAGCCGGACCGACGACCGGCGGCGCAAGTACTTCCACATCTCGCGGAACCTGCGGCTCGAGGTCAGCGTCTCCCCACACGGATTCGGGGTGAAAAGCGCCTATCCGGCGAACCCGAGCCTCGACATGAGCCGCCGGTGTCGGCACCTCTCGCTCGACGCCCCCGCCGGCGACGGCGACGACGTGGCGACGCTCGTCAGGGAGTTCGAGCGGCTGGACGAGCTCCAGGACGAGCTCTCCCTCGCACAGCGGTGGGCGTACGGCCGGCTCACCGAGGTGCTCGACCGGCTGCACGACCGCATCGGCGAGGACGTCGACGGTCGGTTCCACGCCGACGTCCTCGCCGCCGTGCTCGACGGACCGCGCCCGACCGGGGCGGTCGCGGAGGAGATCGACGCCCCGCGGGAGGCGGTCGAGGACGCCCTCCGGACGCTGGCCGACCGTGGTCTCGTGACCCGCGATGGCGACGGCTGGCAACTCAAACCTCGCGGGTGAACCCGGCGCGGAGGTCGCGCCCGAAGTAGTGGCCGGCGAGCGAGACGAGCAGCCCAGTTCCCGCGCCGACACCCCCGATGGCGGTGCCGTAGTCCGCGACGAGCGGGAGGAGGAGCGGTCCGAGCGCGCCGAGGACCGTCGCGACGGCGCCGACCGTCGCGCCCGCGATCCCGACCTCGGCGTACCGGCAGCGTCCCGCGAGTCCCAGCCCGAACCCGGCGAGCAGGAGCCCGGCGAGGCGGCCGAGGGCGCCGAACACCGGAACGACCCCGCCGAGGGCGGTGCCCGCGACCGCGGCCGCGACGGCCAGCGCGAGCCCCCGGAGGCCGACGGGCGAGAGCCGGGAGCGGAGGGACCGTCCGCCGTCGGCGTCCCCGTCCCCACTCGCCGTCCGGAGGCGTCCTGGCCCGTCCATGCGGGAACGAGCGCCGGCACGGACAAGGGTGTTGCGCCGGACGCGGCGTCGGCGGGGTCGGACGGGCGGTCCGCCGGGGCCGTTCCGC
Source organism: Haloferacaceae archaeon (assembly GCA_042217265.1). Classification (GTDB taxonomy): domain Archaea; phylum Halobacteriota; class Halobacteria; order Halobacteriales; family Haloferacaceae; genus CAZMLQ01. The sequence continues at coordinate 8,573 of JBDGSZ010000132.1, read as the reverse complement.
CGGCGTCCCGGGAGAGGAGGTTTCAAGTCCGCACCGGCGGAACCGGGGCCCATGAACCCAGGGGACCGCGTGCGGGTCGAGCGTGACGGGGTGACCGACGAGGGGGTCCTCCTCCCCTCGACGACGGCCGAACACCTCGTCGTGAAGCTCCCCGGCGGGTACAACGTCGGCGTCGACCGCGAGGCGGCCACGGTCGAGGTGCTCGAGTCGGACGCCTACGAGGTCGACACCGCGGGCGCCGATGCGGAGTCCGCGGTCGAGTTCGACCCCGACCTCCCGACCGTGTCGCTGGTCTCGACCGGCGGCACCATCGCCTCGACCGTCGACTACCGGACCGGCGCGGTGACGGCGCGGTTCGACGCCGAGGACGTCCTGCGGGCGGTGCCGGACCTCGCCGGGCGGGCCAACTACCGGGGCCGCGTCGTCGCCAACATCCTCTCGGAGAACATGACCCCGGACGTGTGGCAGGACCTCGCCCGGGCGGTCCACGAGGAGGTCGAGGCCGGGGCCGACGGCGTGGTCGTGATGCACGGCACGGACACGATGGCCTACAGCGCCACGGCGCTCGCCCTGATGCTCGACACGCCCGTCCCGGTGGTGTTCACCGGGAGCCAGCGGTCGGCCGACCGCCCTTCCAGCGACAACGTGATGAACGCCGTCTGCGCCGTCGAGGCGGCGAAGGCCGACCATTCGGAGGTCCTCGTCTGCATGCACGCCGACGAGTCAGACGGGCGGTGTGCCCTCCACCGCGGCCCGCGCGTCCGGAAGAACCACACCTCCCGTCGCGACGCCTTCGAGACCGTCGGCGCGAAGCCGCTCGGGGCGGTCGACTACGGGACCGGCGAGGTCTCCTTCCGCCGCGACCCGGCCCCGCGGGGCGCGGTCGACCTCGACGTGACCCCGGCCCTCGATCCCGAGGTGGAACTGGTGAAGTTCGCGCCGGGGATGGACCCCGCCGCCCTCGATCACCTCGAGGGCAAGTCCGGCGTCGTCGTGGAGGGGACCGGCCTCGGTCACGTCAGCACGGACCTCATCCCGCGCCTGGAAGCCTTGGTCGACGACGGGACCGTCGTGGCGATGACCAGCCAGTGTATCGAGGGCCGGGTCTGCGACCGGGTGTACGACACCGGCCGCGACCTGCTCGACGCCGGCGTGGTCGAAGCCGGGGATACGCTCCCCGGCGCGGCGACGGTCAAACTCATGTGGGCGCTGGCGAACGTCGCCGATCCGGCCGACGCGATGCGGCGCGACCTCGCCGGCGAGTTGCGGGCGCGGTCGGTGCCCTGGACCTGACGCGCCGGCGCGAACCGCCCGGAGTCACAAGCGACTTGACGGACGCCCGCCCACGCCACTCCATGTACCACGTCGTCGGCGGCGGCATCGCTGGGCTGGCGGCGGCCCATCGCCTCCGCGAGCGGGGACACGAGGTCCGGGTGTTCGAGGCCGGGTCGGACCTCGGCGGCCTCGCGGCGACCTACGAGACCGCCGGCGACCCCATCGAGAAGTTCTACCACCACCTCTCGCGCTCCGAGGAGACCATCGTCTCCCTCGCCGAGGACCTCGGCCTGGGCGACGCCGTCGAGTGGCGGATCGGCGAGAACGCCTACTACGTCGACGGCGTGGTCCATCCGCTGGACGCGCCGTGGGAGATCCTCGCCTTCCCGCCCCTGAGCCTCTACGACAAGTTCCGGCTGGCGATGCTCACGCTCGGGGTGGACGTGCGCGGCGGCGTCCCCGCCTTCGACACCTACGAGCGCCTCGAGGACTTCGAGGACGTGCCGATCGAGGAGTTCGTCGTCGAACACGCCTCCCGGGGCGTCTACGAGGGGTTCGTCGAGCCGCTGCTGGACGCGAAGTTCGGCGACCGGAAGGACGACGTGAGCGCGGCGTGGTTCCTCGGCCGGGTGCAGTTCCGCGGGGAGCGCGACCCGCTGCGGGGCGAGATCCTGGGGTACTTCGAGGGCGGGTTCGGCCGCCTGCTCGACGCGCTGGTCGAGGCCGTCGGCCGCGACACCATCGAGACGGGGACCCGGGTGACCGACCTCGGGGTCGAGGACGGCGCCGTCGCGTCCGTGACCGTCGAGAACGACGACGGGAAGCGGACCCACGACACCGACGGCGTGGTGGTGGCGACGATGCCGAACGTCCTGGAGGCGCTGACGGGCTACGCCTGTGACGTCGACTTCCAGGCGGCGCTCTGTGCCGTCCTGACCCTCGACGAGCCGCTGACCGACACCTACTGGCTGAACATCGCCGACGACGCCCCGTTCGGGGCGCTAATCGAGCACACGAACTTCGTGCCGCCGGAGCGGTACGGCGGCGACCACCTGTGCTATCTCGCCTCCTACGTCCAGGACCTGTCGGATCCGCTCTGGCGGGCCGACGACGACGAGGTTCGCGAGCGGTGGCTCGCCGGCGTCGAGGACCTGTTCCCCGGCTTCGATCGCTCGACGGTCCGCGAGTTCCGGCTCGCCCGGGCGCCGCGTGCGGCGCCCATCTACGAGCGCGGGTACCTCGAGAAGGTCATCCCCTACGACCTCGGCGACGAGGTGGCCGAGGGGCTGTACTACGCGGGGATGGCGAGCCGGGCGCAGTACCCCGAGCGGAGCCTCGACGGCGGGGTCGTCGCGGGTTACGAGTGTGCGGATCGGATCTGCGGCGTCGCCGACGCGGCGCGGGAGTGAGCGGTCAGGCGTCCCGCACGCCGGGCGCGTCGGTCGGGTCGACGTCCTCGGGTTCGTCAGTGCCGCCGACGCGGACCTCGCCGGTCTCGTCCTCGGCGTACGCGGCGTCGGCGTAGCCGCCGACCGCGTTCGGCGTCTCGGCGTCCGCCAGGTTTTCGGGCGTGGCCGGGGCGTCGGGCACGTCGCCGGGTGCGAACTCGCCGAGCGGGTCCTCGACGGTGATGCCGTGGCGCTCGAAGAACTCGCGGTAGCGCTCGTAGTGGTCGTCGATCTCGTCGACCGGGAACTCCATCATCTCCGTCCAGCCGTGGTCGTAGAAGTCGAAGTTGGCCTGGATGTGGGTTATCTCGCGGGCCTCGGCCTCGGGGTAGCCCGCCTCCAGGGCGGCGACGTAGGTGTCCATGGTGGCGTCGAAGAAGGCGTCGAGGTGGTCGCGGCGCTCCTCGCGGCGCTCCTCGGGGGCGCGGTCGAGGAAGACCCGCGTGTGGAGGTCCACGAGCCAGTCGTTGACCTTCCGGCCGAGGACCGGCGTCGTGAGCGCCTTCTTCGAGGCCCAGTGGCGGACGTTCTGACGGAGTTTCATCAGTGGAATGTTGGGCGTGAGCCGTCTTGAAACCCACGAAAATCGGGACACGACGGCGTTTTCGAGCGCTTGCGTGGATAGCAACCCACATTAACCCCCGCACCGAAGGCTCCGGACATGAGCGCGTCGTACGTGATAATCGGCGACGGGATCGCCGGGAGTTCCGCCGCGGAGACGCTCCGCGAGGAGGCCCCCGACGCCGACATCACCGTCATCACGGACGAGGGCGAGGCCCTCTACAACCGGATCCTCATCAAGGAGTTCGCAAAGGGGAAGCTCCCCGAGGCACCCATCTCGATCCACGACGAGGAGTGGTACGCCGAGCGGAACATCGACCTCCGCCTCGACACCCTCGTCACCGAGATCGACCCCGACGCCCACACCCTCGACACCCACCGGGGGGAGACCATCGAGTACGACAAGCTCCTGGTCGCCACGGGCGGGACGCCGACGCAGCTCCCGGTCGAGAACTCCGACGCCGAGGGCGTCCATCACTTCTGGACCTTCGAGGACGCGCGCGCGATCAAGCGGGACGCCGAGGCGGCCGACCGCGGGGTCGTCGTCGGCGCCGGCCTGCTCGGCATCGACCTCGCGGCCATCTGTGGCGCGCAGGGCGTCGAGGCCGACTACCTGATGCGCGGCGACTGCTGGTGGCGGTACGCGCTGACCGAGGACGGGGCCGAGATCATCCACGACGCGCTCCGCGAGAAGGGGGTCACGCCCGTCTTCCAGTCCGGCGTCGACCGCTTCGAGACCGACGACGAGGGCCGCGTGACCGCCGCGATCGACCCGAACGGCGAGCGCTACGAGTGCGACTGGGCCGGGATCGCCATCGGCCTCGATTTCAACACCGAGATCCTCCAGGGGACCGGGATCGAACGCGACGACGGCGTCGTCGTCGACGAGTACATGCGGACGAGCGTCGACGACATCTACGCCGCCGGCGACCTGACACGCTTCTACGACACCATCCTCGACAGCTACGAGCAGAACGGCTCCTGGGGGAGCGCCAAGGAACAGGGATCGGTCGCCGCGCGGAACATGATCGACCCGGAATCCGAGTCGTTCCGCTGGGTCTCCTCGTACTCTATCACCCACTTCGACTTCCCCTTCCTCTCCTTCGGCCACCCGACGATCGGCGAGGACCACGCCGAGCGGAAGTACTCCGACACGGAGTGGCGCCGCATCGCGTTCCGCGACGGCAGGATCGTCGGCGGCGTCCTCATCGGCGACCTCTCGGCGCAGTCGGCCTACAAGCAGTTGATGCGCGAGGAGCGCGAGGTGGCCGACCAGACCGAGGTCCTCCTCGAGAAACAGGTCGACGTGGACCGCCTCGTCCCCGCGCAGGAGCAGTAACCTTGCGAAGGAGGAGAACCCCGCGAAGGATAACCCCCCGCCGCGAGCCCCGCCGGCCACGATCCCCCCTCCCACCGCCCCCGCTCGCGGGCTGAACCGCCGCCGTCCCGCCGTTCCGCCGTTCCGTCACCCGACCGTCCGTTCCGTCACCCGGTACGCGGCACGCCGCGTCACGCCCCCCGGCGGCGGCAGACTCGACGACGCCCGCGGGGAGAGCGAAGCGGTTATCGGTCGGCCCGTCCGAGTGGCGGGCATGGACGGCAGCGGCGAGATGACGCTCGCCTTCGAACTGGCGGCGCTGCAGGCCCTCGCCGACCCGACGGCGGTCTTCAACGACGCCCGGCAGTGGACCGAGTACGTCGGTGTCGTCTCGGAGAAGCCGACCTACGTGGTCACGAACTTCACCCGCAAGCACCGGGTGCGACAGGACTTCTTCTCGGGGCCCCAGGGCGTGGCCGACAGCCTGGACAACGTGAAAGCGCAGTTCGACACCGAGCGCCACGTCTACGTGGGGACCGGGGACGATGCCCGAGAGGTCGCCGAGGCGACGGGGTGGGAGTACCTCCCGGTCGAGGAGGCGGCCGAGGCGGCGGACTGGACCCTCGGCGACGACGGCGGCGAGGCGGACCCGTTCGAGGCCGACTCGCGGGACGACTGGCCCTGATCCGGCAGGTCGTCCCCGCATCGAAAGCACTAATCGCGACCCGACCCTGAGGATACCCGATGAGTCACCAGCTGCCTGACGTACAGGCGAGCCAGCCGGACGTCACCGTCGGGCTCAGTCAGGTGGGGGTCACCGGGGTCGAGAAACTCGTCAAGGTCGCCCGGAACGGCGACCGCCCGTACGTGTTGATGGCCGACTTCGAGGTGTTCGTGGACCTGCCGAGCGGCCGGAAGGGAATCGACATGAGCCGCAATATGCAGGTCATCGACGAGACGCTCGAAGCCGCCGTCTCCGAGCCGACCTACCGGCTGGAGGACATGTGCGGCGACGCCGCCGAACGCCTCCTCGCCAAGCACGATTACACCTCGCGGGCGAAGGTGAAGATGGAGGCGGAGTTCGTCGTCCGCGAGGAGACCCCGGCCAGCGGCCTCGACACGCAGGGCACCGTCGACGTGGTGGCCAGCGCCACCGCGACCGAGGAGGGGACCCGCGAGGAGATCGGCGCGGAGGTCACCGGCATGACCGTCTGTCCCTGCTCGCAGGGGATGTCCGCGTCCCGCGCCCGGGACGCCCTCCTCGACCTCGGCGTCGAGGACGAGGTCGTCGACGAGTTCCTCGACCGCGTGCCCCAGCCCGGCCACTCCCAGCGCGGCCACGCGCTCCTGACCGTCTCCAGCGACGGGTCGCCCGAGGTCGACCTCCGGGACGTCATCGACATCGCCCGCGACTCGATGAGCGCGCGCATCTACAACCTCGCCAAGCGTCCCGACGAGGACCACATGACCTACGAGTCCCACGCGAACGCGAAGTTCGTCGAGGACTGCGTGCGCTCGATGGCCGAGGACGTCGTCGACGAGTTCGACCACCTGCCCGACGACGCCGTGGTCCACATGCGCCAGTCCAACGACGAGTCCATCCACCAGCACAACGCCCACGCCGAGCGGGAAGTGACGCTCAAGCAGCTCAGGAAGGAAGTCCGGTAGCCGGCCGTCAGAGGACGTCGGCGACCGCCCGCGTCAGCGCCTCCGGGGTTCCGACGGGCCCGGCCCGTCGCTCCCCGCGCCGGACCGTCGCGGCGCCGTCGCCCGCCTCCAGAACGACCGCCTTCTCGTGGTCGGCAACGCGCCAGGCCGCGCGGTGGAGGTCCGACCCCGGTTCGTCCCGCACGACGACGACCAGCGGGTCGTCGAGCAGGCGGGCGACGACGGTGCCGTACTCGGCCACCTGCGCGCCGAAGCGGTCCCACGCGCCGGCGAAGGCGGCGATCGTCTCCTCGGCGCGCGCCCGGTAGGCCTCCTCGCCGGTCAGCGCCGCCAGGTCAAGCAGCGCCGACGCCGCCTCGACGTTGCCGTCGAGCGGCCGGAGCGGGCGGTCGAGCAGGCCGGCGCCCGTCGCGGGCCCGTCTCGGAACGACCCCTCCTCGTGGAGGCGCTCCACCGTCGCGTCGGCGACGGCGCGGGCGCGGGCGGTCCACTCCCGGTCGAGGACGCCCGCCGCGCGGGCGAACGCGGCCGTCGTCCGCGCCTGGTCCGCCAGGAGCCCCGCCGGGGCGTCGTCGCCGCGGTGGCGGGCCACCACGCCGTCGGTCACCAGACGGTCGTCGAGGAAGCGGAGGGTTCGCTCGGCGTACTCGCGGGCGGTCGAGTCGTCGGTGTAGGCGTGGAGCGTCAGGAGCGCGTCGGCGACGAGGGCGTTCGGCCCCGCGTAGGCCGTCAGGTCGGTCCGGGGCGAGGTGGCCTCCGAACGGCCCTCCGCGCCGCGCCCGTAGTAGTCCCGGCCGGCACCGGGCCCGACGCTCCCCCCGAACGCCTCGCCGTTCCAGAGCGCGTCGACGAGGAACTCGACGGTCCGCTCGGCCGGCCGGCGGTAGGCGTCCTCGCCGGTGTAGAGGTAGGCGTTGGCGAAGGCTCTGACGAGGCCGGCGTTGGCGTCGAGGGTCTTCTCGTGGTGGACGCCGCCCCAGTCCGGCCGCTCGGCGAAGCGGAAGAACCCTCCCTCGACGTCGTCGAACAGGTGATCGCGCACGGCGTCGAGCGTCCGGAGCGCCCGGTCGCGGTCGCGCTTCAGGGCGAACTCCACGGTCCGCGGGAGCGGGAACTTCGCGTCGGTCCCCCACCCGCCGTGTTCCGCGTCGAACCGCTCCTCGACCTGCCCCGCGAGGTGTTCCACGACGTCGCGGGTCACCTCGCCCGCCGGCGGCGTGTCCCCGGAGAGCGCCCGGGGGACCTGTGCCGCGTCGCTTCCCCGCTCGTCCCACGTCCCGCGCACCCGATCGAGCACCTGTCGCATCGGATCCGGCCCGAGCGCGGCGGCCCCGGTGATGACCGACCCGTCGGGCGCGAGGAAGACGGTGGAGGGGAACCCGCCCATGTTGTACCGCTCCCGGACCCGGGGGCGACGATCGACGTCGACACGGACGGGAACGTAGTCGTCGTGGATGGCGGCGGCGACGCGCGGGTCCGCGTACGTCTCCGCGTCCATCTCGTGACACGCGGCACACCACGTCGCGGTGAGCGAGAGGAGGACCGGCCGGCCGGTTCGCTCGGCCTCCGCGAACGCGGCCGCCCCCCAGTCGCGCCACTCGACGCGGGTCTCGTCGTCCATGTTCCACCCTCGTCGATCGCCGCGGGTAAGCGCTTCGTGTGGCACCGACGGACGACACAAGGGCTATCAACGCGCGGCAGGTAGACGGGGCCATGCGACTGCGCTGGGCCGTCGCCGCCCTGCTGCTCGTGCCCCTCGCCGACGCGGCGCTCCTGGTGGTCGTCGCCGACGCGCTCGGCTGGGTGACCACGGTGGCGCTCGTCGTCCTCACGGCCCTGCTGGGCACCCTCCTCGTCCGCGCCGAGGGCCGGCACACGCTCCGGGCCATCCGCCGTGACGTGGCGCGCGGCGACCCGCCGACCGACCGGCTGGTCGACGGCGGTCTCCTGATCGCCGCCGGCGCCTTCCTGCTGACGCCCGGACTCGTCACCGACGCCATCGGCTTCCTACTCGCCGTGCCCGTGACGCGGTACCCCGTCCGCGAGGCGGTCAAGCGGTACGTCGTCACCCCGTACCTCGACGCCAGGACCGGCGGGTTTGTCACCGGGGGAGTCTGGACCGCCGGGTTCCCCGACGGTGACGACGACACCTTCGACCTCGACCCCGAGTCGTACCGCGTCGACGACGACGGCGAGTGACGAACAGAAACCCTTACAAGAAGCACGACGCTACGTCGTCGTGCGCTCACCTGGGCCGATAGCTCAGTCAGGTTGAGCGCTCGGCTGATAACCGGGAGGTCCAC
>JBDGSZ010000031.1:0-9856 GCA_042217265.1 Haloferacaceae archaeon | reverse complement strand
TCGCCGACGGCGTCCCGCGGGTGGCTTACCACGAGGGCGCGTTCGGCATCGAGCCGATCACCTACGTGCTCGGCGAGACGGCCGTCGACGCCGTCGAGGCCGCCCTGTCGTACGTCTGAGCGGCGGGCCGACTCGGCCCCCACTACTATGTACCCCGTCAACATACGCGGCGGTCGTGGTTTACGAGACAGGGAACCGGACGGTGGACGACGCGGTCGCGCGGGTGCTGGACGGCGAGGACCTGGACCGCACGGACGCGATTGCGCTGGTCGCCCAGCCGGTCGCGGACCTCGCGCCGGCGGCCGACCACGTCCGGGCCCGCTTCGGCGACGACACGGTCGACGCGTGTAGCATCGTCAACGCCAAGGCGGGCAACTGCGCCGAGGACTGTGGGTTCTGCGCGCAGTCGGCCCACTTCGACACGGGCATCGACACCTACGGCTTCCTCGATCCGGAGGAGATCCTCGAGGCGGCCAAGCGGGCCGAGCGCGACGGCGCCCAGCGGTTCGGGATCGTCGTGGCCGAGAAGGGCGTCAGCAAGGAGAAGCGGCCCGAGGAGTGGGCCGACGTCATCCGGGCCGTCCGGCTGGTGCGCGACGAGACCGACGTGGAGGTGGACGCGAGCCTCGGCCTCCTGACCGAGGAGGAGGCCGAGATCCTGGCCGACGAGGGGCTGAACCACTACAACCACAACATCGAGACGTCGCCGCGATACTTCCCGGAGATCGTCTCGACGCACTCCTTCGAGGACCGGGTGAAGACGCTCGAACGCGCGAAGGCGGCCGGGATGGACCTCTGTGCCGGCGTCATCCTCGGGATGGGCGAGGCGCCGACCGACCGGGTCGACGCGGCGATCGCCCTGCGGGACGTCGGGGTGTCGTCGCTCCCCGTGAACGTCCTCAACCCCGTCGAGGGGACGCCGCTCGGCGACCAGGAGTCGGCCGACATCACGACCGCGGAACTGATAACGACCATCGCGGTCTACCGCCTGCTCCACCCGGAGGCCCGGGTGCGCCTGACCGGCGGGCGCGAGGTCAACCTGGCCGACGACGAACAGCACCTGCCCTTCGAGGCGGGCGCGGACGGGATGCTCACCGGTGACTACCTCACCACCGAGGGCCAGTCGCCGGCCGAGGACATCGAGGCGGTCGAGCGGGCGGGCCTGCGCCCCAACCGCGAGGTGAACGACTTCGACCGGGAGGCGGTCGGCGACGGCCCGAGCGTCAAGACGGCGGCGGGAACCGCGACCAGCAACGCGACCGACGACTGACACCATGAGCGAGACAGACAACGACGTGCGCTTTGCGGTACTCGGCACCGGCGGCATCGGACGGCGAACGCTCGAGGTCAGCACCCACAAGGACGGCCTCGTCCCCGTGGCGGCCTGCGACCGCAACGGGGTGGCGATCCACGGAGGCGGCCTCGACGTCGAGGAACTCCTCGATGCGACGGAGGGCAACGTCGCGGGCGACGGCACCGGCGGCGCGGCGACGGCGGACGGCGGGACCGCGGTCAAGCGGAGCGGCGCGGGCGCGGGCGTCGTCGCCTCGGCGCAGGGGGCGTCCACGGACGCGCCCATCGACGACGTCATCGCGGCGTCCGAGGACCTCGACGCGGTCCTGATCGCGCTCCCGAACCTCGAACACGACTTCATCCCCCGCGTGGCCGAGCGGTTCGCCGACGCGGGCTACGAGGGCGTCCTCGTGGACGTGCTCAAGCGCTCGCGTGTCATCGGGATGCTCGACGACCGCGAGGACCGCCTCGTCGACGCGGGCATCACCTTCGTCTGTGGCGCGGGCGCCACCCCCGGATTCCTCACGGGCGCGGCGGCGCTCGCGGCACAGTCGTTCGTCGAGGTGGAGTCGGTCGAGATCTGGTGGGGCGTCGGCCTGCGGTCGGGCTACGAGGACAACCGCGGAACCGTCCGGGAGGACATCGCCCACCTCGACGGCTACGACATGGAGCGGGCCCGCGAGATGGACGAGGCGGAGATCGAGGCGCTGGTCGAGGAGCACGACGGCGTCCTCGAGTTCCACGACATGGAACACGCCGACGACGTCCTGCTCGAACGCGCCGGGATCTGCGACGCCGAGGACGTCACCGTCGGCGGGAAACTCGACGTGCGCAGCGACGAGAAGCCCACGACCACGACGGTCCGGGTGACCGGCCGGACCTTCGACGGCGAGCGGGGGACCAACACCTTCCAGCTCGACGACGCGACGAGCATGGCGGCGAACGTCAACGGCCCCGCGCTGGGCTACCTGAAAGCCGCCGTGCGGCGGAACCGCGCCGGCGACTACGGCGTCTTCGGCCCGGCCGAACTGATGCCGGGCTTCTGACCCGATGGCGACTGGGGACCGGGACGGGGGCGGCGGGACGACGGACGGACGGGCCGCCGACCGGACGGCGGACGCGGGCGCCGGCCGCGGCTTCGAGCTCGGCGAGCGCCTGCGCGAGCGCGAGGCCGCCGACCTCCGGCGGGAGCTGACGCCCGCGGCGTCGGTCGCGGCCAGGACGCGGTTCGACCCGTCCGGCGGGTTGCGGTTCGACGCCGACGGGGAACTGGTCTTCGCCTCGAACAACTACCTCGGCCTCGCGGGCGACGACCGGGTCGTCGCGGCGGCGGCGCGGGCGGCCCGCGAGGTCGGCACGGGGGCCGGTGCGAGCCGCCTGGTCACCGGCGACACGGGGCTCCACCGCCGGCTGGAGCGGGACCTCGCGGCGGTCAAGGGGACCGACCGCGCGCTGGTCTTCTCCTCGGGGTACGCCGCCAACGTCGGCACCCTCGGCGCCCTCGATCCCGACGTCGTCTTCTCGGACGAGTTGAACCACGCGAGCATCATCGACGGCTGCCGGCTCGCCGGCGGCGAGACGGTCGTCTACGACCACGCCGACCCCGACGCGCTGGCGGCCGCGATGGACGAGCGGGCCGAGCGGGAGCCGGGGGACGAGTCGTGGCTGGTCGTCACGGACTCGGTGTTCAGCATGGAGGGCGACGTCGCGCCGCTCGGGGCGGTCTGTGACGTCGCCGAGCGCCACGGTGCCTGGGTGATGGTCGACGAGGCCCACGCCACGGGCGTCTACGGCGACTACGGCGGGGGCGTCGTCCAGGCCCGCGGGCTGGAGGACCGGGTGGACGTCCAACTCGGGACGCTCTCGAAGGCGCTCGCGTCCCAGGGCGGGTACGTCGCCGGGAGCGACGACCTGGTCGAGTACCTGGCGAACGCGGCCCGGTCGTTCGTCTTCTCGACCGGCCTCGCGCCGCCCGCCGCCGGCGCGGCGCGGGAGGCGCTGGCGGTCGCGAGGGCGGGCGAGCGCCGCGAACGCCTCCGCGCGAACGTCGAGCGACTGCGGGACGGCCTGGAGTCGATGGGCTACCGGGTCCGGGGGGAGAGCCACGTCCTGCCCGTCGCGGTGGGGGACCGCGAGGCGGCGCTCGAACTCGGCGAGGGCCTGCGCGACCACGGGGTCGTCGCGCCCGCCATCCGCCCGCCGACGGTGCCGGAGGGCACGAGCCGCATCCGCGTGGCGCCGATGGCGACCCACGACGCGGCGGACGTCGACGCCTGCCTGGCGGCGTTCGAGACGGAGGGCGGGAGGCTCGGCCTGCTGTGAGCGACGACGGGCCGGACGGCGGGGGGTTCGCGGTTGTCGGCACGGGGACGGGCGTCGGGAAGACCGTCGTGACGGCGGCGGCGGTCGCTCGCCTGCGGTCGGCGGGCCACGACGCCCGCGGGATCAAGCCGGTCCAGACGGGCCACCCGCCGGACGACGACGCGTCGGTCGTCGCGGAGGCCTGCGGGGACGACGCCGCCGCGGTCTGCTTCGAGCGCCTCGAACCGCCGCTCGCGCCGACGGTCGCGGCCCGCGAGACCGGGACGACGCTCGACTACGCGGCGATACGGGACCGGTGCCGGCGGGCCGTCGACGACGCCGGCGTCGGCGTCGTGGAGGGCATCGGCGGCCTGCGGGTGCCCCTCGCGGGCGACCGCGAGGTGGTCGACCTGGTCGCGGACCTCGGCCTGCCGGCGCTGGTGGTCGGCCGCTCGGGGCTGGGAACGCTGAACCACACCGCGCTCACCGTCGACGCGCTCCGGGACTGCGGGGTGCCGGTCTGCGGGGTCGTCCTCGACGCCTACGCGGGCGAGACGGTCGCTGAGCGGACGAACCCGGAGGTGCTGGCGGGGATGCTCGGGCGCGATGTCGAGACGCTTCCGGCGGTCGATACCGGGGGACCGGCGTCCGTCGCCCGGACGCTCGCGGACCGGGTTCCGGCGTCGGTGCTTCCCGACGGATTGCCGTAGGAGGGCCGGCGGTTCGGACGACGGGCGTCGGCCGCGGCGCTACTCCTCGGGCTCGAAGTCGAGCGCGACGGAGTTGATGCAGTAGCGCTCCCCCGTCGGGTCGGGGCCGTCCTCGAAGACGTGGCCGAGGTGGCCGCCGCAGGTCGCACACAGGACCTCGACGCGGCGCATCCCGTGGCGGGTGTCGACCTCGGTCTCGACGCTCCCCTCGATGGCGTCGTAGAAGCTCGGCCACCCGGAGCCGGAGTCGAACTTGGTGTCGCTGTCGAACAGCGGCGCGCCACAGCCCGCACAGGCGTACGTGCCGTCCGCCTTCTGGTCCAGGTAGTCGCCGCTGAACTTCGGCTCGGTCCCGCGCTCGCGGAGTATCTCGTACTCCTCCTCGGTCAGGCGCTCGCGCCACTCCTCCTCGGACAGGTCGGCCGGATCCGTCGCCGGTTCGCTCATACCGTCGGTACGTGACGCGGGCGGATAGGCGTTACCCGCGAGCGACTGCGGACGACGACCGGGGGACGGCGAGCGACGGCGGGGGTCAGTCCCGGCGGAGCGCCTCGGGCGGGTCCAGGAGCGAGGGGTCGTCGTCGGTGGGTCGGTTCCGGAGGAGGTCGGCGGGGGCGAGCGCGTCGGGCAGGTCGGACTCGCGGACGACGTCGCCCGGTCGCCTGGCGACGCCGTCGCCGGCGACGAGTTCCGCCCAGACGGCCGACGGGTCGTCGGCGTCGACGGAGGGGTCGCGACGGAGGTCGCGGGCCTCCTGCTGACCCTCTTCGTAGGAGAGTTCGAGCATGCTTCGCCCGTACGGCGTGTCGGCGAGATCGAGCAGACGGTCGCGCTCGCCCTCCGGTTCGACGCCGAGGACCGACGCCACGCCGAGCGCGAACGCCCGGTCGACCGCCTCGTCGGGGTTGACCTCGGACGGGTCCCAGTCGGTGTCGTACGTCTCCCCGTACATCTCAGACCTCCACGTCGCCCTCGGGGTCGACCCGCAGGCCCCGCTCCGAGAACGAGAGCGGGCGGATCTCGGTGTCGACGTTCGTCCCGCGCATCTTGACGACCTGGACGCCGCGTGTCATCCCCGTCGAGTCGAGGAAGTTGTGGAAGAAGACGACCCCGTGGGCGAGGAAGTGCTCGTCGGAGTACGCGCTCGGGTCGACCATCTCCGAGATGAGGAGCGTCGTCGCGTCGCCCTGCTTCAGCGCGGTCAGGAACTGCGTCACCTCCCCCTCGGCGTCGGCGAAGAAGTGGTCGAGCAGCATCGTCGAGTCGATGATCAGCCGGTCGACCTTCTTCGAGTTGGCGTAGGCGACGATCTTGTTGGTCAGCGCGCTGACGCCGGCCCGCTCCGAGGAGGCCCCGGTCAGGGAGTTGCCCGTCTTGTCCACCAGGTTGACGAACCGGAACCCGTCGCTCCCGGCGGCGCGGTCGAAGCCGAAGCCGAACTGCGACATGTCCTGGCGGAGTTCGTCCTCCGTCTCGTGCATCGTGATGTACATACACGACTGGCCCTGCGAGACGCCCTCGGTGGCGAACTGCGCCGAGAACGTCGTCTTCCCGCTGCCGGGCGGCCCGCTGAGCACGTAGAGGCGGTTCTCGAGGAGCCCCCCGCCGACCAGTTCGTCGAAGCCCGGGACTCCGCTCGCTACCGTCATGATCGCGCCTTTCCCGAAGGTCGCGGTTAACCGTTGCCCGCCGGTTATCACGGTCGATAACTGTGGGGCGTCCGCGGGGCTTATGCCGGCGCCGGCCGAGGGCCCGTCGATGTGCGCACGACGGGAGACGAGGGGGGAGACGCGGGTGTGCGTGGTCGGCGCCGGCGCGGCCGGGGTCGGGGTCGCGGACGCCCTCCGTGACACGGGGATCGGCGTGACGATACTGGAGAAGAGCCGCGGGGTCTGTGGCCGGGCGGCGACCCGCCGCCGGAACGGCTGCCGGTACGACCACGGCGCCAACTACGTCAAGGACGACGGCGGTCGGACGACCGAGCTGCTCCGGAACCTCGGGACGGAGGGGCTGGTCGACATCGAGGAGCCGGTGTGGACGTTCGACGCGAGCGGCGAGATCCGGCCGGGCGATCCCGAGCGACGGGAGGCCCACAAGTGGACCTGGGAGCGCGGCATCACCCAGTTCGCAAAGCGGGTCCTCGACAGGACGGACGCGACCGTCCGCCGGGAGACGCGGGTCGAGGGGCTCGACCGCGCCGACGGGGCGTGGCACGCCACCGACGCCGACGGGGACGACCACGGCCCGTTCGACGCCGTGGTCCTGACGCCGCCGGCGCCACAGACCGCGACCCTGCTCGGAGCGACGACGGGCGCCCCGACCGACGACCTCCGGTCGGCCGTGGACGACGTCCCCTTCCGGACGATCCGGACGCTCGTGTTGAACTACGACTTCCGCCTCGACCGGCCGTGGTACGCGCTGGTCGACCGCGAGAAGGCCCACCCGGTCGGATGGGTGAGCCGCGAGGAGTGCAAGCCGGGCCACGTCCCGGACGGCGAGTCGCTCCTGGTGGTCCAGATGAGCCCCGAGTGGTCGATGGCCCGCTACGACGACCCGGTCGACGACGCCGCGGCCGACGCGGCCGACCGGGTCGCGGACCTCGTGGGCGACGACCGGCTCCGCGACCCGGCGTGGGTCGACGACCAGGGCTGGCGCTACGCCCTGCCCGACGAGGGGGCGGACCGGGAACGGCTCCGGGCGGGCCAAGACCACGGCCTGCTGTTCGCCGGCGACTGGGTCGTCGGCGACGGCCGCGTCCACGCCGCGTTCCGGAGTGGCGTCGAGACCGGGGAGACCGTTCCGGACGTGGTGTAGGTCGAGTGGGGACCGTCAGGACTCGTGGATCCGCTCCCCGCGGTGGAGCCGCGACGCGATGGTGAACGTCTGTTCGCCGGCCCGTCGGGTGGGCGTGTGTGCCGCCAGGTACCGCGCCGTGGCGACGAGGTGGATCCGGGCCCGCGCGTCGTCCCCGGCCGAGTCGTACTGGGCGAACGCCGCCTCGACGTTCTGTCGGGTGTGGAAACCGGCGTCCTCGCGGAGGAGGGCCGCCCCCAGTCGCTGCTTGAGCCGGTCGGGGTCGCCGCCGGCGGCGAGGTACTCGGCGGTCAGCCGGCCGGCGCGGTCGACCTCGGCGTCGGCCTCGACCTCGAAACAATCCACGAGCGCGTCCAGCAGGTCGTCGGGGTCGCCGTCGCCGTCCGGATCCGGGAGCGGGGCCGGGGGCGTGTTGAGAAAGCGGTCGAGGTAGATCTTCGCCGCCCCGTCGACGACGCCGCGGTACACCTCCGTCGCGTCCGTCCGCCGGCTCAGACCGTGGACGGCGTTGGCGTAGGTGTACGTGTGATGGACCGTGTTCCAGTCCCGGAACTCGTTGCTCGTCCCGAAGTGGGCGACGCGCCGCGCGGCGGCGTACGCGACGACCCGCGCGAGTTCCTCGGGGGTCGCCCCGTCAGCGATCGCCCCCGTCACCGCGTCGATGACGTCGTGCGGGTCGTCGCCGAGGAGGACGTCGACGAACCCGTCGGGCTCCTTCCAGGTCTCCCCCTTCCCCGCCTCGACCAGTTCCGGAAGCTCGTCGGCGGCGTCGAAACACAGCCCCGCGACGTCGACCGGTTGGCGCCACGCGGAGTTCTCCTCGGCGCGGTCGGCCGACGCGAGGCGCGGGACGAGGCTGGGGAGAACGTCGTCGGCGTGCTCCCAGCCGACGTGGTCGAGCGTCTCGAAGGCCTTGTTGATGAAGTCGATGCGGTGGCCGGCGTCGAGGTAGCGGTGGTCGGTGGCGGCGGCGACGAACATCCCCGCGATCGTCGACTCGTCGAGCCCGGCGCCGATCGCGGCCCGCAACACGCGCTCGGCCCCGTCGGAGTCGCGGACCTCGACGTTGTCGCGGAACCACGCCGCGAGCCGCTCGGCGGACACGTCGTCGGTGGACAGCGCCTCCTGGACGAAGAAGGGGGGCTCGCCCGCGCAGTCGTCGGCCACCTCCGTGAGGCCGGTGTAGAGGGCGCGGCGCCGGTCCTCCGGGCGGAGGTCGTCCAGGAGGTTGGCCATGGCCCCCAGCGTCGTGAGTCCGCGTCCCCACCCGTCCCGGCGGTAGTGGGTACCGAACTCCGTGCCGATCCCCACCGGAACGGTGGCGGGGACGTCCGCGTCGTCCAGACCGATCACCGACTTGGCGACGATGAGCCCGATGTTCTCCCGGAGGCCGTGCTCGAGCCGGTCCCGCCAGCGCCGTTCGGGAGGCCGCTCCCTCTCCGGGTTCGGGTCGACGTAGACGTCCCCGTCCCGGACCTCGACGGGATACGTCCGGACGTCGTCCGCGAACGGGTCGAAGGTGTCACCGCACGAGATCTCGAACCGGGCGTGGTGCCACGGGCAGGTGAGGATGCCGTCGTCGACCGACCCGTCCGTGAGCGGGAACCCCATGTGCGGACAGCGGTTGTCGGTCGCGTAGAACGCCCCCTCGTGGTGGAACAGGCCGATGGTCCGGCCGCCGACGCGGTGGATCGCCGGACTGTCCTCCCGCGCCTCCTCGACGGTCGTCACCCGGACGAAGCGATCGTTCCGGTCGGTCGCCATGAGGACGGGTTTCGGCGGGACGCCCCTCAAGCTTTGCTCGGGGCAGGGTGAGCCCCGCCGTCAGCGCGTCGGCCGGGCGTCGGGGTCGGCGTCGGCCCGCCCGGCGGCGACGAGTTCGTCGTAGCGCGCGCCGGTCTGTTTCAGCGTCTCGGTGGAGTAGAGGCGCTCGTGGTCGACGGGGAGGTGCTCGGCCGCGAGTTCGTCGATCTTCGCGTCGACGGCGCCGGCCTCGCGGCCGTGGATCATGGTGAAGAGGTTGTACGGCCAGTCCCGGTCGGGGCGACGCGGACGGTGATAGCAGAGGGTGACGTAGGGGAGCGACCCGACGGCGCGGCCCCGCTCGTCGAGCTCGTCGTCGGGCACGTCCCAGACCACCATACAGTTGGCGTCGAATCCGGTGACGAGGTGGTTGACGACGCACCCGACGCGCTTGATACAGCCGTCGGCGAGGAGGCGCTCGACGGCGTCGAGGACGTCGGCGACCGGCGCGCCCACCTCGCTCGCGACGTCGGCGTACGGGGTCGCGGAGAGCGGCAGGCCGTCCTGGATGGCGATCAAGAGGTCGGCCTCCAGGGGCGTCAGGTCGCCGCGGGCGTCCTCGCTGATCCGCGTGGCCTCGAGCGCGTCGCCCCCGCCCCCAGGGCCGTCGCCCGCGAACCGGTGGTCGTTGACGACCGGGAACTCCAGGTCGATGTAGTAGTCGGTGCGCATCGGGAGGTCCAGCACCGCCAGACCCGTCCGCTCGGCGATGCCGTCGAGGACGGCGTCGCGACGGGCGCGGGACCCAGCGGTGACGACGAACCACATGTTCCACTCGTGATCGCGGCGGTAGTTGTGGTTCACCTGCCGGTGGCCGTTGACGACCGACGCCACCTCGTCGAACCGGTCCTCGGGTACCCGGAGGGCGGCGAGGGTCGAGGAGCCGATGACGGGCGGGTTGAGGACGGCCCCGAACCGTCGGAAGACGCCGCGGT
>JBDGSZ010000024.1:0-9864 GCA_042217265.1 Haloferacaceae archaeon | reverse complement strand
GCCGGTACGCCACGTACCTGCCGCAGTTCGCCACGCTCCACCAGGTCGCCAGCCTCGGCGCGTTCATCATGCTGCTGGGCGGGTTCATCTGGATCTACAACTTCGTCGTCTCGTGGGCCGAGGGTCCCCGCGTCCAGGACGCCGACCCGTGGAACCTCGAGGACTACGGCCTCCGGACCAACGAGTGGGCGTGGTTCGAGGAGGAACTCGAGAGCGACCTTGCGGTCCCGGACGGCGGTGACGAGGAGCCCGTGGCCGACGGCGGCACCGTCGACGAGGACGCGCAGGCGGACGAGGACGGCGTCGAGGACTGAGCGGCGGTTCTCCCTGTTCTCTCGTCGCCCGACTACGTGGCGAGGATGATGCCCGTCGCGAACATCAGGAGCGCGATGCCCGCGAGGACGAGACCGAGCAGGTCGGTGTCAGACATACACCGGCGTTCGCGGTCCGCGACCAAAGAGGGCACGGTCGCGGGACGGGCCGCACGCGGGAGGCGGAGACCGACAGCGATAATCCGGGGCACGCCCGAGAGCGGCCATGGCGCGTTCCGGGTGGCGCGGGCCACGACTGGTCCTGACGCTCTACGCCGTCCTCGTGACCTTCGCGGCGGTCGCCGGAGTGCTGTTCTCGGTCGTCGTCGACGACCCCGTCCCCCCTCGGCTCTTCTTCGTCCTGACGCTCCCGCCGACCCGGCTCGGCTTCGCCGTCTACGGCGGCGTCACCATCGCGGCCGTCCTCGGCGTCCCGCTACTCCTCGTCGTCCTCGCCTCGCGGCGCGACGAGTACGCGGTCGAGGCCGACCCGTCGAACGGAAAGGACTAATCGGTGCGTGGCCGTAGCGTCGGCCATGTACCGGATCGTCGTGGGCGTGGACGAGAACGAGGACCGGGCGCGGGCCTGTGCGGAGACGGTGGTCGACCTGCCGGGCGACCCTGACGAGAAGCGAGTGTGGCTCCTCCACTCGTTCGTCGACAATCCGTCGGGGGCGTCCGCGCCGCAGGTGCGCTCGGTGCGCGAGGCCGCGGACGCGCTGGACGAGGCGGGCATCGAGTCCGAGGTGACAGAGCGGAGCGGCGACCCCGCGGCGGCGCTGCTCGACGCCGCGGCGGAGGTCGACGCCGACGTCATCGTCGTCGCGGGTCGCAAGCGGTCCCCGACGGGCAAGGCGCTGTTCGGCAGCACGACCCAGGCGGTCATCCTCGACGCCGACCGGCCGGTGCTGGTCGCGAACACCGACTGACGCCGGCGAAACGCTTGAACCGGCGCGGCGCCTCGTTCGAACGATGCCGCCGCTCTCCCCGTCGGCGTTCGCCGACGCCCTCGCCGGCCTCGATCCCGATGCCCTCGCCCGGTTCGTCGCCGACCTGGAGCGGGCACGGGGACGGACGGCGACGGTCGAGGGCGGCGCGGTCGTCGTGGGCGGCGACGGGGAGCCGGAACGCCGGCTCCTGGTCCACGATCCCGGATGGCTGAACCGCCCGCCGGACCTCCCGCCCGACGCCGACGCGGTGGTGACCCCGCTCCGGGACCCCGACTTCTCGCTCGATCCGGACGTGTCCGTGACCGACGCGGACGACCTGCGCGACGTCGCCCTCTACGGCGTCCCGGCGGCGAAGCGCGACCGCCTGTTCGCCGATCACCTCGGACTGGGTCCCGCGGCGACCGACGACGGTGCGGGGGGCGGAGGAACGACGGCGGCGGTCGCGGCCGTCGCGGTGCTCGTCGTCGGCGCCGTCGCGCTCGGGGCGGCCGGCGTCGCCCCGCAGCCGTCGGCGTCGGAGGGGTCGGACGCGACGCCGGTGGCGGCCGGGACGCCGGGGACGACCGGGACGCCGGTCGACGACGGGCGCTACCCGCCGGGCGTGACGGAGGAGGGGGTCGTCGACCCGGCGCTGCTCGGCCGCGCCCACGAGACGGCACTCGCGGGGGAGTCGTACGTCCTCGTCTCGGACCGGTCGGTCAGGTACGCCAACGGGACCCTCCGGTCTCGGCTCGCGGTCCGCGTCCGCCTCGCCGCGGACCGGGGGTACCTGGCGCGGGCGGAGACGGCCGGGCCACACGCGCCGGTCTTCCTCGGCCGCCCGCCGGCGCGGGGCGTCTACTGGTCGAACGGGACGGTCTACGCCCGCCGCCTCACCCGGGACGGCGAGCTGGTCTACAACACGTTCGACCCCAGCACCGGGCTGACCGGGGCGGGGACCTGGAAGTACTGGACGACGACGGTGGCGTTCGGCGGCAGCCTCGGCGACCCCGAACGGACGTACGGACGGTTCCTCGGCGCGGTGCCGGTCCGGGTCGCACGGACCAAGGAACCCGACGGGCGTCGGCGATACGTCCTCCACGGGGAGGCCGACGCGGTCGAGTCGTTCCGCGGCGGCGCCGACGCCCGAAACCTCACGCTGTCGGCGTCGGTGACCGGGGACGACGTCGTCCGTTCGTTCCGGGTTCGCTACCGGACGACCGTGGACGGCAAGCGCGTCGTGGTCCGGTGGGTGATCCGGTACGAGGGCGTGGGACGGACGACCGTCGACCGACCGCCGTGGCTGGACCGGGCGCTGCGTGGCGAGCGCGTGACGGTCGAGAGCGCGGGGGCCGACGACGGACCCGGCGGGAACGTGACGGGGCGTGACCTGCGTCAGGCGCGGTCGTAGACGTCCTCGAACAGGTCGGTCAACGCCTCGACCGACCGCCGCCCGGTGACGACCTCCGCGAGCGTTCCGTCGCGGAAACAGCAGACCGCGGGTGCGGCGTCGACCTCGAAGGCGCGGCAGAACTCGGGACAGGCCTCGCCGTCGAGCCCGGCGACCGGGACGCCGTCCGGGACCGCGTCGAGGATCCCGTCCAGGTCGCGTTTCATCGCGTCACAGGGCTCGCAGTGGTGTTTCCAGACGGTCACGACGGCGTCGGGGGCGTCGTCGAGGAAGGCCCGATAGGTGTCGTCGTCGACCGTCTCGACGGCGTCGGGGACGGGCGACCCGGGACCGACCCCGGCGACGACCCCGGCCATGAGCGCCAGGCGCTCGGGACCGGGCGGGTTCTCCAGGAACGACCGGAGCGAGAGGTATGCGACGAGTTCGTCCCGGGTGATCGACTCGGCGCGTTCCGCCGCGGCCGTCGGGTCGAGGTCGAACAGATCGGCGACCGTCTCGCGGATGCGCTCCTCGCTCTCGTCGACGTAGCTGTCGTGGTAGATGCCCCTCGTGTGGTCGAACGCCTCGGTCAGGTGGACGGCCCCGTCCTCGGTCTCGGCGAGGACGTCGGCCGCGACGAGTTCGTCGACGAGCGCCTCGGGGTCGGCGCCGGGGGGGGTCGGGTCCGACACCGTCACACCCCGAGGTACCGCTGGCGGGTCTCCTCGTCCTTGCGGAGCGCCTCGGCGGTGTCGGCGAAGACGATCTCGCCCTGGTCGACGACGTACGCGCGGTCGGCGATCTTCATCGCGGCCGCGGCGTTCTGCTCGACAAGCAGGATGGTCGTGCCGGCCTCGCTGATGCGTCTGACCGCGTCTTCGACGCTCTCGATGATCTGTGGCGCCAGGCCCTCGTAGGGCTCGTCGAGCATCAGCAGGTCGGTGTTCTGCCGGAGCGCGCGGGCGATGGCGAGCATCTGCTGCTCGCCGCCCGAGAGCGTGCCGGCCGCCTGCTGGCGGCGCTCGTCCAGCCGGGGGAACTCCTCGTAGATCTCCTCGACGGTCATCCCGGCGTGTTCCGCCAGGGCGGTCGACGCGCCGACCAGGTTCGATTTGTTGCGGTACACCTCCGCGAGGTGGAGGTTCTCCGCGACCGTGAGGTTCGGGAAGATCCGACGCTCCTCGGGCACCAGCGAGATGCCGCGCATGGAGATGGACTCCGGCGATTCGCCGGTGACATCCTCGCCTTTGAACACTATGCGGCCCTCGCGGATGTCCGGGGGCGTGGCCCCCGAGATGGACCGCAGCGTCGTGGTCTTGCCGGCACCGTTCCGGCCGAGCAGGGCACAGATCTCCCCCTCCTCGACGCGGAGCGAGAGGTCGCGGAGGATGTGGCTCTCGCCGTAGTAGGCGTCGATCCCCTCGACCGAGAGCAGGCTCCCGTCGGTGGGAGCGGCCGTCGCGCCCGCGCCGGCGTCGTCCGCGCTCATATCTCGACACCCCCCAGGTACGCTTCCTGGACGTCCGGATCGCCCTGAACCTCGTCGGGTGGGGCGTCGGCAATGACCTGTCCGCGGTTCAATACGAGGATGCGGTCGGAGATGCGGAAGATGACCTCCATGTCGTGCTCGACGATGAGGATGGTGAGGTTGAGGTCGTCCTGGAGGTCCTCGATGAGGTCGACGGTCCGTGCCGTCTCGTCGGGGGACATCCCGGCGGTCGGTTCGTCCATGAACAGCAGGTCCGGATCCGACGCGAGCGCGATGGCGATCTCGAGGCGCCGCTTGTCCCCGTACGGGAGGTTGCGCGCCTCGGCGTCCTGGTCGTCGAGCAGGTCCACCGCGGAAAGCATCCGCTCGGCGGTGTCGTAGACGCCGGACATCCGGTCGCGTCGCTTGAGGAAATCGATGGAGAACGACCCGTTCTCGGCGGCGATGGCGGCGATCTCGACGTTCTCCATCACGGTCATCCCGGGGAACAGCGAGGCGGTCTGGAAGGACTTGCTCATCCCCGCCTGGACGGTCTCGTGGGGCTCGGCGTCGGTGATGTCCCGGCCGTCGAACTCGACCGTGCCCGACGTGGGTTCCAACAGCCCCGTGATGCAGTTGATGAGCGTCGACTTCCCGGCGCCGTTCGGCCCGATGACCGCGCGGGTCTCGCCCGACTCCACCCCGAAGCTCACCTCGTCGACGGCGGTGAGCCCCCCGAACCGCTTCGTCAGCTCGTGGGTCTCCAGGAGGCTCACGAGTCCTCACCCCCGTCCTCGCCGTCGAGTTGTTCGAGGACGGCGGTACCGAGGTCCTCGAGCGCGCCGTAGACGCCCCGCGGGAACACCCACACGACGAAGACGAAGACGGCACCGAGGATGAGCCGCCACAGCGACCCGATGGAGCCGATGAGCGGGAGGCTGAGACCCGAGATGACGTTGCTGATGTACTCGAAGATCAACGCGCCGAGCATCGGCCCGACGAGCGACCCGGTGCCGCCGAGGACGGTCATGATGACGAAGTCGCCGGATGTGATCCAGTACAGGCCGGTGGTGGGGTGGATGTACGTCTCGTGGATCACGAACAGGGCCCCGCCGGCGCCGGCGTAGCCGGCGGAGATGATGAAGGCCATGTGCTTGTACCGGAAGACGTTCAGGCCGACGAAGGAGACGCGCTGCTCGTTCTCCCCGAGGGCCTTGAATATGAGGCCGTACGGTGAGTGGACGATGCGGTTGGCGAGGGCCACCGCGGCGACGGTCAGAACCGCGACGAAGACGTAGGTCATGGTGCCGAGCAGCGGCACCGACAGTTCGAGCGGCACGGCGCCGACGCCGAACAGGCCGTCGATGACGATGTTCGAGTATCCATTGTCGCCGTTGGTGAGCCACGCCCCCGGCCCGAGCGCGTAGAAGTAGAGCATCTGGCCGAAGGTCAACGTCAGGACGGCGAAGTAGACGCCCGACCGGCGGATGGAGACGTACCCGATGGGCCAGGCGATGACCAAGGCGACGAGCGTCCCGACCAGCACCATCACCACGGGGCTCGGGAACAGGGTACTGAAGATGGCCGCCGAGTACGCCGCCGTACCGAAGAACGCGGCGTGACCGAACGACAGGAGGCCGGTGTACCCCAGCAGGAGGTTGAACCCGACGACGACGATGCCGTAGATGAGTACGAGCGACGGAAGACCCGTGTACCCCCCGATACTGAGGCCGATGATCCCCCCGACCGCGCCGAGCACGTCGACGAGGAGGAACGGGAAGAAGACCAGCGCGATGGCCGTCGTCACCACCACGAACGAGTCCTTGCGGCTGTACCTCCGGTACCGCTGTGCGATGGTGGGGTCCGCCGGGGGCGCCTCGGCCTCGACGACGGCGCCGCCGTCGCCGAGCCGGTCGTCGTCGCTCATTCGCCCACCTCCACGCTACCGAAGATGCCCTGCGGGCGGAAGATCAGGACCAGCGCCACGAGCAGGTAGAGGACGATCTGAGCCCACTGCGAGTATGTGACGGTCATCGCCGCGACGACGATCCCGAGGACGACGCCGCCGACGATGGCGCCCGGGACCGACCCGGCGCCGCCGACGACGATGGTCAGGAAGGCCGGCAACAGCGCGCGCGTCGTGCCGATCTGCGGGCTGAGCGTCTGGAACGACGAGCCGATGAGCCCGGCGAGCGCCGCCAGCGCCGCCCCGACCGCGAACACGAGCGTGTACGACCGGTCGATGCGGATGCCGAGGAGCCGCACCATCTCCGAGTCGTGGGTGCCCGCCTGGACGACCAGCCCGAAGTCCGTCCGCTCGATGACGAAGTACGTGACCGCGATGACCGCGACGGCGATGCCGACCAGGAACAGCCGCCACCGCGGGAAGGTACCCCCGACCGGGAGCGTCACCGGCCCCGAGACGTCGACGCCGAGGATCCGCGTGGGGCTGATCGGCTGGTAGGTGCTGCCTCCCATGATCGCCTTCACCAGCTCGCCGACGATCAGCGCGAGGCCGAACGTGACCAGCAGCTGGTCGGTCTCGGGGCGGTCGTAGAACGGCTTGGCGACGAACCGCTCCATCAGGATGCCGACGGCGAACCCGACGATCGGCACCAGGATCAGCGCGGCGGTGAACCCGAGCGCGACGCCGAACTGCGTGCTCCCCGACCCGGCGAGGAGCCCGGCGTTGAGCGTCGTTTCGCGGGCCACGAACATCCCGGCGTACGCGCCGATGAGATAGAGGGCACCGTGCGCGAGGTTGAGGAACTTCATCGTCCCCAGGATGATGGTCAATCCGATGCCCAGAAGGGCGAATATCGCCCCCTGCTGGAGCCCGTTTATCAGGACCGATACGACGTCTGCGAGTAAGGTCATTATCGTTGTGGGTAGGTTTCTCCGGAGGGGTGTTAGTAGTTACCGATGCTGACCCGCGAGAACGGCGGCGGTCGTCGCCGACGGTGCCCCGGGACGGGGACCGGCGTCGGCGGATCAGCTGCTCTCGTCCCCGTACGAGCCGAGGCTACACTCGGCGGCCGGACCGGCGTCGCAGGCGTATCCGAGCTTGTCACGCGAGGTCTGGTTGACGACGTTGAGCAGCTTGCTCTCGGTCTGCTGGTCCGAGGGGAGCCCCTGCACGACGAGCACGTCGCGCTGTGCCTGGTGGTCGCATTTCCGCATCGTCTCCTCGCCGAGGCCGTAGCCGCTGTAGTCGAAGTCCTCGAGCGCGCGGATGACCTCCGGGGGGTAGAACGTGCCGGCGCGCTCCGCGGCGGCGGAGTACTGGAGCGTCTGGGTGTACGCCAGGCGGGCGGCGTACGACGGCACCTTGTCGTACTCGTTCCGGAAGACCTGGGTGAACGACTTGGACGCGCTGTCGCCCAGCTGCCAGTTCCAGTCGGCGGTCCCGTAGATGCCCTCGATGGAGTCGCTCGCGGCCTGGGCCATGAGCCGGTTGTACAGCGGGACGACGATCTTCATGTCCTCGTTCAGGCCGGCGTCGATGGCCTGTGGCAGGGAGTTGGCGGCGTCGAGGCCGTAGTGGACGAGCAGGAGCGCGTCCACCTTGTCCCGGGGCACGTCCGAGAGGAACGACGAGTAGTCGGACGTCCCGAGCGGGGTGGGGACGGAGTCCACCTGGCTCCAGCCCTGCTTCTCGAGGAACTGCTTCATCGACGACTGGACCGTCTGCCCCCAGGTGTAGTCGGCGTACAGCTGGTAGAAGTTCAGGTCCGACCCGAACTCGCTGGCGAGGACGGGCGACAGCGCCTGCCCGGTCATGTACGCGTTGAACATCTCCCGGAAGGAGTACCGGACGCAGGACTTCCCGGTGGTGTCGTTGGAGTGGGTCAGGCAGGCCATGAACATGACCTTCTCCTCCTGACACAGCTTCTGGACGGCGATGGCGACGGCCGAGGAAGAGCCGCCGGTGACCATGATGGCGTTGTCCCGCTTGATCATCCGGGAGGCCGACTGGCGCGCCGAGTCGGGGTCGGTCGCGGTGTCGCCCTCGACGGACGCCACGGTCTTGCCGAGGACCCCGTCCCCGGAGAGGGAGTCGATGTTGTCGACCCACCCGCCCCCGTTGTTCAGGTGTTTCTTCGCGAGGTTGTACCCCCGGAGCTCGTCCTGTCCCTCCTGGGAGTATGACCCCGACTGGGGGACGTTGAACCCGAAGACCACTTCGTCCCCCTCGACCGGATAGTTCCCGAGTGCAGGGTACTCGCTGCTGCCGCCGCCGCCGCCGGCACAGCCAGCGAGGCCGGCGATGCCGCCGGCTCCGACCATCTTCAGCACGTCACGCCGGTTGACAGGACCGCTATCCCGTGCCATACTAACACAGCCAGCACATAACATAATAATAGTTGACACAATTTATCACCACGGACTTTTATCGAAATTAACTCGTCGGCACGGCGGGGCGCGTCGTCGCCGCGGTTTAGTAGCAGGCGGTCACAGACGTAGGTATGAACGTCCGGGAAGCCGAGTTGGACGACATCGAGGGGATCCGCGAGACGGCACGGGAGTCGCTGTCGGCCTCGTACACGCCGACGGTCGGCGACGACGTGATCGAGGAAGCCGTCGAGGCGTGGTACGGCGACGAGTTCGTCTACGACCTCGGGTCCGGGGAGGTGCTCGTCCTAGTCGCCATCGAGGACGGGAAGGTACGCGGGTTCGCACAGAGCCGCCTGCTCGAGGGACAGGAGACCGTCGGCGAGATACAGTGGATCCACGTCCACCCCGAGGCCCGCGGCGAGGGGATCGGGGCGCGCCTGCTCCACCGGACCGAGACGACCCTGACCGTCCGGGGGGCCGAGCGCCTCCGTGGCCGGGTGCTCGAGGCCAACGAGACCGGCGAGGAGTTCTACCGGGAGAACGGCTACAGCGTGGCCAGCACCCGGGACATCGACATCGGCGGCGAGTCCTACGAGGAGGTCACGATGGCGAAATCCCCGGAGGAGGGCGAGGAGGTCGCGACCACGGCCACGGAGGCGCGGACGCTCCCGAACGGCGAGACGGGGTACGTGGCCTACGACGAGGGCGAGGGGGCCTCGCTCGGGCCGCTGTACGTCACGTACCTCGACGAGGACCGGAACGAGCCGTACGGCTGGTTCTGTGGCGCCTGTGGCTCGTTCGACGTGGCGATGGACCCGATGGGCCGGGCCGAGTGTACCGGCTGTGGCAACCGCCGGAAGCCGACGCGCTGGGACGCCTCGTACCTCTAGTCGGGGAGCGTCGCCACGGGCGGGATCGCGACGACGGCTGAACCCGCACGCCATTCGTCGGCGTTCGGGGCGGTCCGGGCGCCGCCGAGGGGGCCGCCTACCCCTCGCCGACCATCCGCTCCTCGTCCGCCCACTCCTCCTGGCGGAGCTCGTACTTCTGAATCTTGCCGGTCGCCGTCTTCGGGAGCGAGTCCACGAACTCGACCTCCCGTGGCAGCTTGAACGACGCCAGGCGGTCGCGGCAGTAGTCGATGAGCGCGTCGGCGGTCACGCCGGGGGCGTCGGGATCGCCGCTCGTCGGCACAACGAACGCCTTTGGCGACTCGCCCCACTCGTCGCTCGGGGCGGGAATGACGGCCACGTCGCCCACCGCCTCGTGGTCGAAGAGCACGTCCTCCAGTTCGATGCTGGAGACGTTCTCCCCGCCCGTGACGATGATGTCCTTCTTGCGGTCCTGGATGGAGACGAAGCCGTGCTCGTCGACGGTGGCGAGGTCGCCCATGTGGTAGTAGCCCTCGACGCGGTCGTTGAACGCCTCCTC
>JBDGSZ010000075.1:0-9924 GCA_042217265.1 Haloferacaceae archaeon | reverse complement strand
CGAGGCCGGCGTGACGTCGCGCTCGGGCCACCGGAAGTCGTCGTCCATCGTCGGCGACACGATGGGCGACTACCACCCGCACGGCGACTCGGCCATCTACGACGCGCTGGCCCGCATGGCCCAGGACTTCTCGATGCGCTACCCGCTGGTCGACGGCCAGGGCAACTTCGGCTCCGTCGACGGCGACCCGCCGGCGGCGATGCGGTACACCGAGGCCCGGATGGCCCCCATCGCCGAGGAACTGCTCGCGGACATCGACGCGGACACCGTCGACTTCGAGCCCAACTACGACGACCGGCTGGAGGAGCCGGCGGTCCTGCCGGCGAAGTTCCCGAACCTGCTCGTCAACGGCTCCTCGGGCATCGCCGTGGGGATGTCGACGAACGTCCCGCCGCACAACCTGGGCGAGGTGATCGACGCCGCCGTCACCCTCATCGACGACCCCGACGCGACCGTCGAGGACCTCGTCGACACCCGCGACGGGCAGGGCAACGGCTCCGACGGCCCCGTCAAGGGGCCGGACTTCCCGACGGGCGCGAACATCGTCGGCAAGAACGCGGTCTTCGAGGCCTACCGGACCGGCCGCGGGCGGGTCCGGGTCCGCGCCGAGTACGAGGTGAAAGACGATCGCATCGTCATCTCCGAGCTCCCTTTCCAGGAGAACAAGGCCCGTCTGGTCGAGCGCATCGCCGACGACGTCAACGAGGGGAAGATCGAGGGCATCCGGGACCTGCGCGACGAGTCCGACCGCGACGGCGTCCGCGTCGTGGTCGAGCTGAAGCGCGGCGCCACGCCCGAGGTGGTCGAGAACCAGCTCCTGGAGAGCCACCTGGAGTCGACGTTCGGCGTCATCAACCTCGCGCTGGTCGACGGCGAGCCCCGGGTGCTCGACCTCAAGGAGACCCTGGAGGTCTACCTCGACCACCGCCGCGAGGTCGTCCGCCGGCGCTCGGAGCACGAACTCGCCGAGGCCGAGGACCGCGCGCACATCCTCGAGGGGCGCATCCGCGCCCTGGACGAGGCCGAGGCCGTCGTCGAGACCATCCGCGACGCCGAGGACCGCGACGCGGCGAAGGCGGCCCTGCGGGAGGCGTTCGACCTCTCGGAGCGCCAGGCCGAGCACGTCGTCTCGATGCAGCTCGGGTCGCTGACCTCGATGGAGGCCGCCGAGGTCGAGGACGAGTACGAGTCCGTCCAGGAGCGCATCGACCGCCTAGAGACCATCCTCGGCGACGAGTCCGAGCTGATGGCCGTCATCCGCGAGGAGCTCGTCGCGATCAAGGAGGAGTACGACGACGAGCGCCGGACGGGCTTCGTCGAGGCCGACGAGGTCACCCGCGAGGACCTCATCGAGAGCGAGGAGGTCGTGGTCGTCGTCACCGAGGACGATTACATCAAGCGGATGCCCCTCGACCGGTTCCGCGCCCAGCGCCGCGGCGGCAAGGGCATCATCGGGACGGACCTCAAGGAGGGCGACCGGGTCTCCTCGGCGTTCGTCGCCGACACCCACGACTACCTGCTCTGTTTCACGGACCACGGCCAGGTCTACCAGCTGAAAACCTACCAGGTCCCGGAGATGTCCCGCACCGCCCGCGGGAAGTCGGCTGTGAACGTCCTCGACCTCGACGACGGCGAGGAGATCGGGGCCGTCGTCAACACCGCCGACATGGACGGCGGGTACCTGACGATGGCGACCCGGAACGGGTACGTCAAGCGGACGGCGGTCGACGAGTTCGCCAACATCCTCTCGACGGGCATCCGCGCCATCAGCCTCGAGGAGGGCGACGCCCTCGTCGACGTCGCGGTGACCGACGGCGGGAACGACCTCGTCGTCGCGACGGCCGGCGGCATGAGCATCCGGTTCGACGAGGACGAGGTTCGACCGATGGGTCGGTCCGCTCGGGGCGTCCGGGGGATCCGCCTGGAGGACAACGACCGGGTCGCAGGGCTGACGGCCGTCGACGAGTCGCGGCACAGCTGGCTGCTCACCGTCACCCGCAACGGCTACGGCAAGCGCTCCGACGTCGACGCCTACCGGCGCCAGTCGCGCAACGGCAAGGGGCTGGTCGACATCAAGACCGAGGAGCGCAACGGGCAGACCTGCGCCGTCGAGGCGGTCGCGCCCGGCGACCACCTCGTCGTCATGAGCGCCGACGGGCAGATCATGCGCACGCCGGTCGAGGAGGTCTCGACTATCGGGCGCAACACGATGGGCGTCACCGTGATGGACCTTGAACCGGCTGATAGCGTAGCGACGGTGGCCATCGTGCCGGCCGAGCGGGTGGGCAACGGGGCCGACGGCGGGGACGGCGAGTAGTAGCCGCGGGCCGGGGCCCGCCCCGTCGGCCTACAGGATGCGCTTGCCGAGCGCGCTCGCCGCCAGTTCGACCGCGAGCTCCGCCGTCCCGTTGTGCTCGTCGAGGATTGGGTTGACCTCCACTAGGTCCATCGACCGGAGGACGCCGCGGTCGGCGATGGCCTCCATCGCGGCGTGGGCCTCGCGGTAGGTGACGCCGCCGCGGACGGGCGTCCCGACCCCGGGCGCGGCCACGGGGTCGAGCCAGTCGAGGTCGAGGCTGACGTGGACGCCGTCGGCTCCCCCGGTCGCGACGTCGAGCGCCTCGTCGACGACGGTCGCGATGCCCCGGCGGTCGATGTCGGACATGGTGAACGCCGCCACCGGCCCGTCGCGGAGCCGCTCGCGCTCGCCGGGGTCGAGGTCGCGGAGGCCGACGAGCGCGACGTTCCCCGGGTCGAGGCCGGGCGCACCCGTCCAGTCGGCGTCGGCGAAGGAGTCGAGGCCGAGGGCGGCGGCCAGCGACATCCCGTGGACGTTGCCGCTGGGCGTGGTCTCGGGGGTGTTGATGTCGCCGTGGGCGTCGAACCAGACGACGCCGACGTCGGCGTCGCGCGCGGTGCCCGCGAGCGAGCCGACGGCGAGCGAGTGGTCGCCGCCGAGGACGAGCGGGGTCTCGCCGTCCCCGACCGCCGCGGCGACCCGGTCGGCCAGCCGCGCGCAGACGTCCCGTATCTCCGGCAGGAACTTCGCGTCCGGGCGCCCGGGGTCGGCCCGCCCCTCGGCGCGGGGCACGTCGAGGTCGCCGGCGTCGCGGACCGCCCGGTCGGCGTCGTCGACGGCCGCCGCCAGCCCGGCGTACCGGATGGCGGAGGGGCCCATGTCCACGCCCCGCCGGTCGGCGCCGAAGTCCATCGGCACGCCGATCACCCGGACGGGGGCGGTCATCCGCCCGGCTGTCCCCCGTCCCCGGAGTCGCGACCCGCCCCGTCGTCGGCGTACGGCGCACAGACGCGGCGGACGCCCTCCTCGAAGTCGATGGTCGGCTCCCAGCCCGTCGCCGCCCGCATCCTCGTCGGGTCGGCCTTGGTGTCGTGGACGTAGACGGGAAGCGGGTTCTCGACGTACTCCGGGTCGACGTCCGTGCCGAGTTCGTCGTTGATCATGTCGACCATCTCGTTGAAGCTGTAGCTGACGCCGGTGCCGAGGTTGTAGACGCCGTCGAGGCGCTCCTCGGCGGCGCGCTCCAGCCCGCGGACCACGTCGTCGACGTGGGTGAAATCGCGGGTCTGCGTGCCGTCGCCGTAGAGGACCGGCGCCTCGCCGCGGGCGATGGCGTCGGCGAACTGCGCGACGGTGTTGGCGTACTCGCCCTTGTGCTCCTCGGCGCCGCCGTAGCCCTGGTAGACCGAGAAGAACCGCATCCCCGCACACGACAGGTCGTAGTGGTTCGAGAAGTACTCGCCGTACCGCTCGCGGGCGAGCTTCGAGGCCTCGTAGCAGGTGCGGGCCTCCACCGGCATGTCCTCGGGCGAGGGGTCGGTCCGGGAGCCGTAGACCGACGAGGTGGAGGCGTAGACGACGGTGTCACAGCCCTCCCGGCGGGCCGCCTCGACGGCGTTGACGAAGCCCTCGACGTTGACGCGGGTCGCCTCGCGCTTCTCCTCCTCGGCCATGGTGTACGAGGAGTACGCCGCGAGGTGAAAGAGGACGTCCACGTCGGCGGGGAGGTCGTCGTCGAGGACGCTCCCCCGCACGAACTCGACGTCCTCGTCGAGGTTCTCCGGCGTCCCGAGGTGGAGGTCGTCGAGCGCGACCACCTCGTTGCGGCCCGCGAGGCGGTTGGCGAGGTTCGACCCGATGAACCCCGCCCCGCCCGTCACGAGCACGCGCTTGTCTTCCATGCCCGCCGTTCGGAGGGACGGTTGTAAGTCCTTTCCGGATGTCGCCGGGGGTGCTCGGGCCGTCCCCGGTTGGGACGCTCCGCCCGCGACGGAACCCGTCTAGACGTCCCCCGGGTTTAATACCGGGTGTCGCCAAACCCCGGCCAATGTCGTCCATCGAGCTCACCCCGAGTCAGCGGACGATCCTGACGGCGCTCATCAACCTCTATCGCGAGCACGAGGACGCGGTGAAAGGCGAGCAGATCGCCGAGGAGGTCGACCGGAACCCGGGGACGATCCGCAACCAGATGCAGAGCCTGAAAGCCCTTCAGCTGGTCGAAGGGGTACCGGGGCCGAAGGGCGGATACAAGCCGACCGCGACGGCCTACGAGGCGCTGGACGTCCAGCAGATGGACGAGCCGGCCGCGGTCCCGCTGCGGCTGAACGGCGAGCCGGTCGAGGCGGCCAACGTCGAGGAGATCGACCTGTCGAGCGTCCACCACCCCGAGCTCTGCCGGGCCGAGATCCACCTCCAGGGGTCGGTCCGGGACTTCCACGAGGGCGACGACGTCGAGGTCGGGCCGACGCCGCTCTCGAAGCTCGTCATCCGCGGCACCGTCGACGGCAAGGACGACACGAACAACGTCATCATCCTCCGCATCGACGGGATGGAGGCGCCGGCGGAACCGCCTGAGCACTAACCGGGCGCCCGGCGATCGGTCTCGCCGGCCGGACCGGGCGATCCGGCCCGCAGGGATCAGCCCGGCGGCCGCTCACATGTCGCCCCAGGCCCGGATCGCCCGCCCGGTCGAGGTGACGTCGCGGATCCAGCGCGCGGCGACCGCTTTCTTGAGGAACTTCGCCGGCGCCCCGCCGAAGGTGTCGACGGGCAGGTCGCCCAGCACCGGCATCCGCACGCCGTGGGCGACCGCCTCCTCGCCGACCGAGATCAGCGTTCCCTTGTCCTCGTGGGTCCAGGTGTCGAGGGGCTCGCCCCGGACGGCCCGGGCGAGGTTCTCGCCGGCGACCTCCGCGGCCTGCCACGCCGCCTGCGCGGTCGGCGGGGCCACCTCGTCGCCGTCCTGGCGGATCAGGGCCGTGTCGCCGATGGCGAACACGCGGTCGTCGCTCGTCGTGAAATCGCGGTCGGCGTGGATGCGGTTGCTCCGCTCGTCCTTCTCGACGCCCGCGTCCGCGACCTCCTCCTGGCCGGTGATGCCGCCGGTCCACAGCAGCACGTCGTACGGGAGCTCCTCGGGCTCCTCGTCCTCGCCGCCGCCGAGGTAGACCGTCCCCTCGTCCACCTCGGAGATGAACTCCCCGGTCAGGATGTCGATCCCGGCGGCCTCCAGGCGCTCGCGGAGCGCCGCCTGGACCGACGGGTCGTTGCCGGGGAACACCTCGTCCAGCCCCTCGACGAGCGTGACCTCGACGGGCGCGCGGTTGTCGTCGCGCCAGCCCGCAATCTCGCCGGCCGCCTGGATGCCGGAGAGGCCGGCCCCGCCGACGAGGACCTGCGCGGGGTCGTCCCGGGTGGCCCCGGCCGCGGCCTCCCGGACCGCCGCGTTGATCGCCTCGGCGTCGTCGAGGCTCTTGAGGGTCAGCGAGTGTTTCCGGAGCCCCTCGATGCCGTAGAAGGCGGTCGCGCTCCCCAGCGCGATCAGGAGGTAGTCGTACTCGACGGTCGAGCCGTCCGCGAGCGCGACCGCGCGCTCGTCGACGTCGACGCCCTCGACGCGGCCCTCGACGAACTCGGTCGAGGGGGACTTGATCTCCTCGACCGGAAGCCGTATCTTCGGGGCGACGCTCGGATCCCGGATGACGCGGTGGACCTCGTGGAGCACGAGGTGGTAGTCGTGCTCGGAGATCCAGGTGAGGTCGGCGTCGGCGGGGGCCGCCCGCTCGAAGCTCCTGACCGCCCCGGCCCCGGCGTATCCGGCGCCGACGACGACGACGTGGTCGGACATATCCGCCCTGGGAGGAGGGTCGGTAAATGGGTGTTGAAACCGTCCTACAGCGACAGCCCGGCGTGCCAGCGGTCGGCCCCGGTCTCCCGTTTTACCTCGTCCATCCGGGCCAGCAGGCGGACCGCGAGGCTGGCACACTCCGCGGCGCGGCCCTCGCCCTCGACGCGGAACTCGCCGGTCGTCCGGTCGGCGAAGACGGTACAGACGGCGCCCGCCCGCAGACCGTAGACCGAGGCCAGGGTCAGGACCGCGCTCGCCTCCATCTCGACGTTCTCGACGTTCGCCGCGCGGAGCTCGTCCAGCAGGTCGTCCGCTCCGGGCGCGCGGTAGCCGCCGTACCCCTCGCGGGCCTGGCCGGCGTAGAAGCCGTCAGCGCTCATCGTCACGCCGACGCGGTAGTCGTACCCGAGCCGTTCGGCGGCGGCCACGAGCGCGGTCACGACCTCGTGGTCGGCGACCGCGGGGTAGTCCTCGCGGACGTACTCGTCGCTCGTCCCCTCGCCCCGCACCGCGCCGCTGGTGATGACCAGGTCGCCGACCGACGCCCCGCCGACCGCCCCGCAGGACCCGACGCGGACGAGCGTGTCGGCGCCGACCCGGGCCAGCTCCTCGACGGCGATGGCCGCCGACGGACTGCCGATGCCGGTCGACGTGACGGAGATCGGCGTCCCCTCGTACCGGCCGGTCGCGGTGCGGTACTCGCGGTGGCGGGCCACCTCCTCGACCTCGTCCCACCGCTCGGTCACGGTGTCGACGCGGTCCGGATCCCCGGGGAGCAGGACGGCGTCGGCCACGTCGCCCGGCTCGACCTGGAGGTGATACTGCGAGTCGTCCTCGGCGTCGGTCATAGTCCCGGACCGAGCGGCGGGGGCAAAAGGCTACGGTCGGGGACCCGTGTCAACACGTACCGGGGACGGAGGAAGGACGGAGAACGGAAGCAGCGGGAGCGGGGAGACGGAGAGAGACCCCCGTACGGGGGTGGATCGGACGGGGACGGGACCTGCCTTACCGGTAGGCGACCCACGCGCAGTCGTGGCAGGCGTGGAGGCCCTGCACGTTGACGAGGGTCGCGTCGCAGTTGGGGCAGTCGTCGCCGTCGGCGTCGAGGCCGGTCGTCGGGTCGCGGGAACGGAGCGTCGCTGTCATCACCGTATCGTCCTCCGCGACACATTATAAGATTGTCGGACATATGGGGCATACAGGGACATATTCAAGGTAGAATTAATATCATAATAGGTCACTCGTCGGCGTCGAGCGTGGCGGGCGAGATGGTCGCCGGGGCGAGTTCGCCGAGGGTGTACGTGTCGACGGCGTCGCCGCGGTCACAGAGGACGACGAGGTC
Source organism: Haloferacaceae archaeon (assembly GCA_042217265.1). Taxonomy (GTDB): domain Archaea; phylum Halobacteriota; class Halobacteria; order Halobacteriales; family Haloferacaceae; genus CAZMLQ01. The sequence goes on along the minus strand of JBDGSZ010000075.1, from coordinate 2,436 downwards.
GTCGTCGCAGAACTCCGCGAGGGTCTGGCGGCACATGCCACAGGGGGTCACGCCGTCGCGCGCGCCCGACGCGACCGCGATCCGGTCGAACTCGCGCCGGCCGTCGGTCACGGCGCGCGCGACCGCCAGTTCCTCGGCGTGGAGGCTGTTGCTGTAGTTCGCGTTCTCGACGTTGCACCCGACGTAGACGGTCCCGTCGGCGGCGAGCAGCGCCGCCCCGACCGGGTACTCCGAGTAGGGCACGTAGGCGTTCGCGAGCGCGTCGCGGGCACGGGCGACGAGTTCGGCGTCGTCCATACGCCCCGTCGCGTCGCCGGGCTAATAGCCGTGTGGACGCCCCGCGAGCGGCGGGCTTTTGAGTCGCGGGCCCCGATGGTCGGACATGGAGACGGTCGGCGAGGAGCCTGGCGACGGGGGCGGCGGTCGCAACCGCAAGCGCGCCCTGCTCGCGGTCGCGCCCTTCCTCGCGCTCGGCCTCGCCGACGTCCTGCTCCTGCTCGGGTGGGGCATCGATCCCCTGTGGGCCTTCGCCATCCTGCCGCCCATCCTCTTTGTCAGCGTGCTGGCGTGGATCGCGTTCAGCACCGACTTCCTCGACGGCCGGACCTGACGGGAGCCGGGGGTGCCGGTCCCGGCCCGCGGCGTTGGACCGCCCCTAGCGGCCCGTGTCGTATTTGTACGTGGCCTCGTCGGGATCGATGCCGAAGTCCTCCGGCCGCTCGCTCCCGTCCGCCTCGCCCGTCTCCTCCGGTTCGGCCTCGCGCGGCGCCGCGCGCTTGAACGCCTCCCGCAGCCTGGGGGGCATCCGGAACCGGTCGACGTCGACGCGCGTCCCGACGGCGTCGGGCATCAGCGACTCGCGCTTCTCGGACAGCCGGTCGCGCATCCGCGGCGGGAGCCGGTCGCGCTCGACCACCTCGAACCCGAACTGGGTGAGATAGCCCGGCTCGTCGGTCACGGAGTGGACGGCATCGAACCCCTCGTCGGCCGCGGTCTCGACCAGCCGCTCGACGACGTGGGCGCCGACGCCCTGTCCCCGCCACCGCTCCAGGACGCCGATGCCCGTCAGCTCGCACACCTCGCCGTCGTCGGTCTTGTGGACGCGGAGCCGCCCGAACCCGGCCCGCTCGTCGGTCGTCTCGTCGACCGCGATGACGTAGTCCCGGGAGCGGAAGGCGACGTCGTCCAGTCCCATCGCCTCGATGTGGTCCAGCAACCAGGCCTCGTCCCTGTTTTTCGCGTCCCGGACGTACATGGACGGCGGTAGACGCCGGACCGACAAAAAGGGTCGGCGCTGGGTCACCCCTTCCCGAGGCCGGGCAAAAGAATACGTCGCCGCCGGGTGAAGGGGCCGACAGATGACGTCAATGAGCGACGGGCCGACGACCGACGAGGTGGTCCACGAGCCGAGCCGCGAGTTCGTCGAGTCGACGAACGTCCATCGGTTCATGCGGGAGTATGACATCGACGATCACGACGAGTTCATCGAGCGCACCTGCGGCGACATCGACTGGTTCTGGGACGAACTCGTCGACCACCTCGGGATCGAGTTCTACGAGCCGTACGACGCGGTCCGGGACGACAGCGAGGGGCCGCAGTTCACCGACTGGTACCCCGGCGGCGAACTCAACGTCGCCCACAACGTCGTCGACCGCCACGCCGCCGTCGACGCCGAGGCACGGAACACGGTCGCCACCATCTGGGAGGGCGAACCCGGCGACGTCCGCGAGGTGACCTTCCACGAACTCCACCGGGAGGCCAACCAGGTGGCCAACGTCCTGGAGGAGCTGGGCGTCGGGACCGGCGACACCGTCGCCCTCTACATGCCGATGGTCCCCGAGGTGGTCTCCATCCTCTATGGCTGTTTCAAGGTCGGCGCGGTCGCCGTGCCCGTCTTCTCCGGGTTCGGCGTCGACGCCGCCGCGACCCGCCTCGAGGACCCCGGGTGCTCGGTCCTCTTTACCGGCGACGGCTTCTACCGGCGTGGGAGCGAGGTCCACCTCAAGGGGACGGCCGACGAGGCGGTCGAGCAGGCCGGGTGCGTCGAGGACGTCATCGTCTACGACCGCCTCGGCGCCGACGTCCCGTGGAACGGGGACCGCGACCACTGGTGGTCCGAGACGGTGAAGGAAGCCGACGACGAGTACGAGACGAAGTCCCTTCCCTCCGACCAGGAGTCGATGCTGCTCTACTCCTCGGGGACGACGGGCAAGCCGAAGGGCATCGTCCACACCCACGCCGGCGTCCAGACCCAGTGTCCGAAGGAGATCCACTTCGCGTTCGACCGGAAGCCCGGCGACCGGTTCTTCTGGGTCAGCGACATCGGCTGGATGATGGGCCCGTGGACGCTCATCGGGAACCACACCTTCGGCGGCACCGTCTTCATGTACGAGGGCGCGCCCGACCACCCCGAGCCCGACCGGTTCTGGGAGATGA
>JBDGSZ010000073.1:0-10019 GCA_042217265.1 Haloferacaceae archaeon | reverse complement strand
GGGACCCAGTGGCCGGCGACCATCGTCGGGTCGAGCCAGTCGAGCACCGCGACCCTGGGTCGCGGGCGGCCGGCCACCCGCTCCTCGACCCGCTCGACCCGCCGCCGGAACCCGGCGACGAGTTCTGCGGCCCGCTCCTCGCGGCCGAGCGCGGCCCCGATCCGCTCGACGTCGTCGAGGACGTCCGCGAAGCGGTGGGGGTCGGTAGTCAGCACCTCGCAGTCCAGGTCCAGGCGCTCGACGGCCTCCTCGACCAGCACCCGGTCGACGGCACAGACGTCACAGACGCCCTGCGCGACGATCAGGTCCGGGTCGGCCGCCGCCAGCGCGTCGAGGTCGACCTCGTAGACGCCGTCGCCCCGCTCCGCCTCGATCACCTGCTCGTGGATGGTCGCGCTGTCGGCCTCGGGGTCGACGCGGGCCCGCTCGACGGACGGCTTGCCGGCGGCCGCCGGCGGGTAGTCACACTCGTGGGACGTGGCGACCGGCTCGACGCCGAGCGCGTAGACGATCTCCGTGGCCGAGGGGAGCGTGGTGACGACGCGCATGCGAACGGGTACGGACCGAGGGGCGATAAACCTCGGGCGGCGGGACGGACGTCGCCGCGACGACCGCCGACGTCCCGACCGTCCCGCGCCCGGGCACTACCCCGGGACCGTCAGGCCGCGTCGCGCAGCTCCTTCGCGCGCTCGACGTTCCAGGCGTAGCTCCTCCCGTCCTCGGTCGGCGTCTCCAGGACGAACGGGAGGTCACGGAGGTCGGAGTGGCTGACGACCCGCGCGATGCCGTCGGGACCGATCTCGCCCTCGCCGAGGTGGGCGTGTTCGTCCTTGTTGGTTCCGCGGGCGTGCTTCGAGTCGTTGAGGTGGATGCAGGCGAGGCGGTCGAGGCCGACGACGTCGTCGAACGCCGCCACGGTCCCGTCGACGGCCTCGGAGGTCGAGAGGTCGTACCCCGCGGCGAACAGGTGGGCGGTGTCGAGACAGACCCCCAGGTCCAGGCGGCTCTCGTCGATGACGCGGGCGAGATGCTCGAACTCGTCGCCGAGCTTCGTCCCCGACCCGGGGTCGCTCTCCAGGAGGACGGTCACGCCATCGGGCACGTCGAGTTCGTCGAGCGCGCTCGCGGCGTTCGCCAGCCCCGCGTCGACGCCCGCGCCCGTGTGCGCGCCGAGGTGGACGTTGACGTACCCGATGCCCAGCTTCCCGGCGGCGTCGACCTCCTCCTGCATCGACCGGATCGACTTCTCCCGGAGGTCCTCCTTGGGCGTGCAGAGGTTGACGAGGTACGAGGAGTGGATGACCCACGGCCCCTCCAGGTGCTCGGCGGTCCCCTCGCGGAACCGCGCCGCCTCGTCGTCGCCGACGTCGGGCGACTGCCACACCTGCGGGGAGTGGGTGAAGATCTGCCCGCAGTTGCCGCCCACCTCGACCTGGTTCCCGACCGCGTTGTCGACGCCCCCGGCGACGGAGACGTGCGCGCCGATCAGCATACCGCTCCGGAGGGGACGGGGGCGCAAAGGGGCTTCGAAGCACGGTGCGAACGGTCAGGGATGTTAAGCCCCCGGAGCGTCCAGTCGGGGTATGGGAGACGCGGACGTCGGCGTCGCCGTGGGCGGGACGGTCCCGACGTCGCCGCGACGCTGGTCAGGCCCGACGGGACGGTCGCCGAGACGTCGCTCGGCGACCTCGTCGCCGACCGACCCGTGTTGCTGTGCTTCTACACCGTCGACTTCAGCCCGGACTGCGTCGAGGAGTGGTGTGCGTTCCGGGACTTCGGCTGGTTCGCCTCCGGCGGCGAGGTCGACGTGGTCGGCGCGAGCAAGTCCGGCGTCGTGCTCCACCGCCGGTTCATCGATCGACTCGACCTCAACTTTCCGCTGTACGCCGACGAGGACCTCGCGCTGGCCGAGGCGTTCGGCGTCGACTACCGGGCGCTCGGCCTGTTCCGGCGCTCGCGGCGCTCGTGTTTCCTGATCGACGGCGACCTGACCGTCCGCTACCGCTGGGTGGCCGACCACTGGCTCGACCCGACCCGGCAGGTCCCGCCAGTCGAGGAGATCCACGAGGGCGTCCGCGCCGCCCTCGACCCCCCCGAGCCAGAGCGGTTCGGGTTCTGAGCGCGGCGGGCCGGCCTCACCCCCGCGGCCGCCGCCGCACCCAGTCGTCGGCGCCGAACTTCTCGGTCGCGAGCGCCCGGGCGCGCGCCAGTTCCTCGTCGGTCCACGTCCCTCCGTCGGCGCCGGTCCACCCGCGGAGCGCCGACTCCAGCGCGGCCACGGTGTCGGCGCGGTCGACGGCCGCGTACTCGTCGACGCCAGCGACCCGCTCGCGGAAGGCGTCGGGGGTCACGTCGGTCCGGAAGGCCGCGAGGTGGCGCTCCGGGCGGGTCGCGTGGGTCAGCGACCCGTGCTGGACGACGGCGTCCCGGGTCCGGTGTTGGGCGTTGCCGCTCAGCTTCCGGCCGTCCGGCCCCACGACGTCGTGGGCGGGGTGGAGCGCCCGGAGGTAGCAGGCGGGCTCGTAGAGCGCCGGCCGCTCGGCGTCCGCGTAGCCCGCGTCCACGCCGAGGGCGTCGAGGGCGGCGAGCAGGGGCGTACAGAGCAGGCGGTACGAGTCGAGCAGGTCGCCCGGGAGCTCGTCGGCGGGCGCGACCAGCGAGTAGGAGACGTCGCCGTCGCGGTCGTGGTAGATGCCGCCCCCGCCGGTCGGGCGGCGGGTGGCGTCGACCCCCGCCCGCTCGCAGAACGCCCAGTCGACCGTGTCGGGGTCCTGCCCGTAGCCCAGCGAGAGGGCGCTCGGCGACCAGCGGTAGACCCGCGCGGTCCGCGGGCCGCCGGCGGCGGCCGTCTCGGCGGCCACGGCGTCGAGCGCCATCTGCATCGGCGCCGGGCGGGCCTCCTCGCGAACCAGACGCCACTCCCGGTCGGCGAGCGGGCCGGGGTCGACCATGCCGACCGGAGGGGAGTGAGCGTCATGTGGCTTTCCCCCGCCGACAGGGTTACGTTCGCCGCCGGGGAGGGCCGCGCATGGACACGAGCCTCCAGGACGCGGTCGAGGGGTGGCTGGTGCGCGGCGGGACCAGCCGCGGCCTGTTCGTCCGCCGGGACGCCCTCCCCGACGCGCCCCTCGACGACCTCGCGCTCGAACTGTTCGGCTCGCCCGACCCCATCCAGGTCGACGGGATCGGCGGGTCGCACTCGCACACGAGCAAGCTGATGGTCGTCGAGGGGAGCGACCGGGCGGGCGTCGACCTCGAGTACACCTTCGGGCAGGTCGGCGTGACCGAGGCGACGGTCGACTGGAGCGGGAACTGCGGCAACCTGACGAGCGCGGTCGGGGCCTTTGGCCTGCTGTCGGGGCTGGTCGAGGCGCCCGGCGACGACGGGGAGGCGGCGTTCACCCTCTACAACACCAACACCGACACCCGGGTCGAGCAGCGCGTCCCCGTCCGGGAGGGGGAGCCGGCGGTGCGGGGCGATTACGCCATCGACGGGGTGGCGGGGACGGGCGCGCGGGTCGACTCGCGCTTTCTCGACCCGGCGGGCGGCGTGACCGGGGCGCCGTTCCCGAGCGGGCGGGTCCGCGAGACGCTGACCGTCGACGGCCGGGAGTTCGAGGTGTCGCTGGTCGACGTGGCGAACCCCAACGTCTTCGTGCGCGCGTCGGCCCTCGGCCTCGACGGGACGGAACTCCCGGCTGCCCTCGGCGCGGACGGGGAGCTCCTCGAACTCGTCGAGCGGATCCGCGGCGCGGGCGCGGCGCGGATGGGGCTGGTCGACGACCCCGCGGACGCACGGAGCGAGCGCCCGGGCATCCCGCAGATCGCGCTCGTCTCGCCGCCGCAGTCGTACGGCATGACGACCGGCGGGCGGGTGGACGCGAGCGAGGTCGACCTGACGAGCCGGATCTTCACCACCGGGACGCCCCACCACGCCTACGCGATGACCGGGGCGATGTGTCTCGCGGCGGCGGCCCGGCTCCCCGGGACGGTGCCGAACGCGGTCGCCCGCGAAGGCGACGGGCCGGTCGTCGTCGGCCACCCGAAGGGTCGCATCGCGGTCGAGGCGTCGGTGAGCGGCGGCGAGGATCCGCGGGTCGGGAGCGTCTCGGTCGGGCGGACCGTGCGCCCGCTGATGGCCGGCGAGGTGTTCTACCGGGCGAAGGTCGTCGGCGGGGAGTCGCCGCCGGGGACGCGGTAAGCGAGGCCGGGACGTCGGCGAGCCGGAAGCGGGGCTGCGAGGCGGGATCCCGCTCCGGATTCGGTATCGCGGCATGCCGTTTATCGGCCGCGTCGGCGTGCGCTTTTGGTCGTGGGGCGTCGAGAGCGGGTATGGTGCGGAACGTCGCCGACGTCGTCGCCGAGCTCGAGCCGGAGGACTTCTACCTGCTCTCCGGCGTCGAGCAGGGGATGCGGTTCTCGGAGTGGGTGAGCCGGGAGAAACTCCCGGACTACGCGGACCTGACGCCCGAGGAGGTCGACTACCGGCTCGACCGGGCGATGACGCGGGAGCTGGTCGAGCGCCGGACCATCCAGTACGAGGGGTACAAGCTGACCGTCGAGGGGTACGACGCGCTGGCGCTTCACACCTTCGCCGAGCGGGACACCGTCGACGGGGTCGGGGCTCCCCTCGGCGTCGGGAAGGAGAGCGACGTGCTGGAGGTGCGGTCATACCGGCCGCTGGCGCTGAAGTTCCACCGCGAGGGGTACACGCAGTTCCGGGAGGTCGATCGGGGGCGGGAGTACACCGCCGACCACAACCACGTCTCCTGGCTCTACACCGCGCGGAAGGCCGCCGAGCGCGAGTACGAGGCCCTCCGGGCGGTCTACCCGGACGTCTCGGTGCCGCGGCCGGTCGACCAGAACCGCCACGCCGTCGTGATGGAGAAGGTCGAGGGCGTCGAACTCGCGCGGGCGCGTCTGGACGACGACCAGGTCCGGGGCGTGCTCGACCTGATCCTCCGGGAGATGGCGGCCGCCCACGCGGCGGGGTACGTCCACGCCGACATGAGCGAGTACAACGTCTTCGTAAGCGAGTCCGGCGTCAAGGTCTTCGACTGGCCGCAGGCGGTCCCCACCGACCACGAGAACGCGCGGGAACTGCTGGTCCGGGACGTCGAGAACGTGCTGGGCCACTTCGAGCGGAAGTACCCCGGCCGCACGCCGGCGGTCGACCCCGAACGAGTCGCCGACGGCGTCGCGAGCGGGTCCTTCGAGTCGGTGGAGGCGCTGGCGGAGCGATAAATCACATATCGCGATACGAAATGCCGTGTCGCTCCGATCCGGCGCCGCGGATACATTTTTATGCCTGCTCCGCCGATGTGGGACGGTCGCATGAGCCGCTCGGACCGGATCCGCGTCCTCCACGTGGACGACGAGCCCGACTTCGCCGACGTGGCCGCCACCTTCCTCGAACGCGAGGACGACCGGCTCGTCGTCGACACCGCGACGAGCGCCGCCGAGGGGCTCGACGCGCTCGACGACGGGGTGGACTGTGTCGTCAGCGACTACGACATGCCCGGCCGGAACGGCATCGAGTTCCTCGAGGCCGTCCGCGAGGACGCGCCGGACCTGCCCTTCGTCCTGTACACCGGCAAGGGGAGCGAGGAGATCGCGAGCGAGGCGATCTCGGCCGGCGTCACCGACTACCTCCAGAAGGGGAGCGGAACCGATCAGTACGCGGTCTTGGCCAACCGGATCACCAACGCCGTCGAGTCGTACCGGTCACGGCGGGCGCTCGCCGATCGGAACCGGGACCTCCGCCGCTACAAGAACATGGTCGACTCGATGCGGGAGGCCGCCTGCGTCTACGACGAGGAGGGCCGGTTCGTGGTCGTGAACGGGTATCTGGCAGACTGGTACGGGACGACCAAGGAGGCACTCGAGGGACGACGGAGCGACCTCGTCGCGTCGATCAGGGACAGGGAGGACGACCCCTTCCGGGCCCTCGTCGAGGGCCGGCGCGAGCAGGTCTCGGGCGAGATCGGGTTCGAGTTCCCGGGCCACGGCCACGCCGTCGTGGCGTATCAGCTGACGCCCCTGATGGTGGACGGGACCGTGGAGGGGGTCGTCGGCGTCGCTCGCGACGTGACCGAGCGCAGGGAGCGCGAGGAGGAACTCCGGCGGAACGAGCGGGCGATGGACGAGGCGCCGATCGGCATCACCATCACCGACCCCGACCGATCGGACAACCCGATCGTCTACGCGAACCGGCGGTTCCGTGAACTGACCGGCTACGACGAAAGCGGGACCGTCGGTCGGAACTGTCGCTTCCTCCAAGGGCCGGACACCGACCCCGGACCGGTCGCGGCGATGCGGGAGGCGATCGACGCCGAGGAGCGGGTGACGGTCGAGCTCCGCAACTACCGGAAGGGCGGCTCCGAGTTCTGGAACCGGGTCTCCATCGCGCCCGTGCGCGACGAGGAGGGATCGGTCGTCAACCACGTCGGCTTCCAGCGGGACGTCACGGAGGACCACCGGCGTGCGGATCGCCGCAGGCGCCAGCGCGAGACGCTCGTCGACCTGGCGACCGACCCGGCGGTCGCGGACGGCGACTTCGGGACGGCCGTGCGCCGGATCACCGAGACCGCGGCCGACCTGCTCGACGTGCCGCGGGTGAACGTCTGGCTGACCGACGACGACGGAGACGTCCTCACCTGCGTCGACAACTACGACCGGGAGGCCGGCGAGCATACGCGCGGGGCGGAGATCGACCCGGACGAACACCCGGCGTACGTCGAGGCGTTGCGGACCCACCAGGTGGTCGACGCGACCGACGCCCGCGAGGATCCCCGGACCTCGGAGCTGGCCGACTACCTCGACGCGAACGGCGTCGGCGCGCTGCTGGACGGGACGCTCAGGTCGGGCGGCGAGGTGGTCGGCGTGGTCTGTCACGAGCACACGGGCGGGCCGCGGGAGTGGACCGAGGACGACCTCGACTTCGCCGCCGACGTCGCCGACGTCGTCCACCGCGCGCTCCGGAACCGGGAGCGGGCGGAGCGCGAACGGGAGCTCGAACGGACGAACACCCTGCTCTCGACGCTGTTCGAGACGCTCCCGGTCGGCGTACTCGTCGAGGACGCCGACCGGAACGTGCCGGCCGCCAACGAGCGGGTCTTCGAGCTGTTCGGGCTGTCGGGGACGCCGGACGAGGTCGTCGGCGCGGACTGCGAGCGCATGGCCCGGGAGCTCAGCGGGATCTTCGAGCGGCCGGCGGCGTTCGTCGAGCGGATCGACGAGCTGGTCGCGACCCGCGAGCCGGTGCGCGACGAGGAGCTGCGGCTCGAGGACGGCCGGACGTTCAGCCGGAGTCACGAGCCGATAGGGCTGCCCGACGGCGAGGGACACCTGTGGGTCTACCGGGACGTCACCGAGCGGAAGGACCGCGAGCGACGGCTCCGGGAGACCACCTCGCGGCTCGAGGCGCTCTTCGAGGGCTCGCCGGACATGATCGACGTGCTCGACGAGGACGGGCGGATACTCGACGCGAACCGTCGCTTCCGCGAGGAGCTGGGATACGACGAGGACGAACTGGTGAGCCGGCCGATCTGGGAGCTCGACCTGGAGGCCGACGCGGCCGACATGGAGTCGCTGCTGTCTGGGTTCGAGCTCGACGAGCGGCGCAGGTTCGAGGGCCGGTACGAGCGCCGCGACGGGTCGACGCTCCCGGTCGAGGTACACCTCCTCCGGTTGAGCCTCGACGGCGAGAGCCGGTTTCTCGCCATCAGCCGCGACATCACCGAACGGAAGGAGCGCGAGCGCGAGCGGACGAGGACGATCGAGTTCCTCCAGCAGCTCTACGAAGTGGCGACCGAGGCTGAGCTGAACGCCGACGCGAAGATCACGCGGCTCCTCCGGACCGGGCCGGAGCGGCTCGGCCTCCCGTACGGCTACCTGACCCGGATCGAGGTCGACGACGACGACCTGGAGGGCGGGACACAGACGGTCGTCGAGGCGAGCGGGAACCACGACCTGCTACGGCCGGGCGAGACGTGTCCGCTCTCGCGCTCGTACTGCCGGAAGGCGATCGAACGCGACGGGCTGGTGGCGATCCGTGACGCCGTCGAGGCGGGCTGGGAGGGCGATCCGGCCTACGAGACGTTCGACCTCGGCTCGTACATCGGGACCACGATCACGGTCGGCGGCGAGCTGTACGGGACCCTCTTCTTCGCGTCGACGACCCCCCGCGCGGAGCCGTTCAGCGACGCCGAGCGGGCGTTCGTCCGGCTCGCGGGCAGGCTGGTCGGGTACGAGCTCGAGCGCGAGCGCGACAGGGAGGAACTGGAGGCGCAGGCGGAGCGCATAGAGGAACAGTACCGGACCCTGTTCGAGGAGGCACCCGTGATGGCGGTCCTCACGCGGGAGGAGGACGGGCGACCGATCATCGAGGACTGCAACGACCAGTTCGTCGACGCGCTGGGATACGATCACGGAGCCCTCGTGGGCCGGGAACTCGCGGAGCTCTACACGCCCGAATCGAGAACGCGGCTCATCGACGAGGGGGGATACGAACGGTCGCTCGCGGGCGAGTTCACCAGGGAGCGTCGGACGTTCCGGACGGCCGACGGGGGGACCGTCGAGGCGCTGTTGCGCGCCGTTCCGCGCCGGGACGCGACGGGAGAGGTCGCCGGAACGCTCGCCATGTACGTCGACGTCACCGAGCGCGAGCGGATCAGGCGGGCGAACGAGCGGCTCGACGAGTTCACCAGCGTCGTCAGCCACGACCTGCGGAACCCCCTGAACGTGGCGGAGGGTCGGCTGGAACTGGCCCGGGAGGAGTGCGACAGCGACCACCTCGACGACGTCGACCGGGCACACGACCGGATGCGAGCACTGATCGACGACCTCCTCGCGCTCGCCCGCGAGGGCGAGCAGGTGGGGAACATCGAGTCGATCGATCCCGACGCCGTCGCCCGGAAAGGGTGGCGAAACGTCGAGACGGACGACGCGACGCTGCGGGTCGAACTCGACCGCCCGATCCGGGGGGATCCGAGCCGACTCCAGCAGCTGTTCGAGAACCTCTTCCGGAACTGCGTCGAACACGGTTCGACGGGCAGTCGGGCAGGGCCCGACGACGGCGTGGAGCACGGCGGGCCGGACGTGACGGTCACCGTCGGGGCGCTGTCCGACGGCTTCTACGTCGCGGACGACGGCCCGGGAATCCCGGCGGACGAACGCGAACGGGTGTTCGAGGCCGGCTACTCGACGTCTGCCGAGGGGACGGGCTTCGGTCTGAGCATCGTCAGACAGGTCGCCGAGGCGCACGGCTGGGCGGTCGAGGTCGTCGACGGCACGGAGGGCGGAGCGCGGTTCGAGGTCACGGGCGTCGCGTTCGCCGACTGACGCGGTCGGCCCGGCGCGGGACGTCCGTTCCCGGTCCCGGGGCCTCGCCGTGGCGCGCCGGATCAGTCGTACTCGGCGAACTCGACCAGGTTGCCGTCCGGGTCGCGGACGTACACGGAGGTCATCGGGCCCTGCGCGCCGGTCTTGGCGACCGGGCCCTCGATCACCTCGACGCCCTCGTCGGCCAGCCGGTCGCGGACGGCGTCGAGGTCCGCGACGATCAGGCAGAAGTCCCCCGCGCCGGGCATCGGGTCGGCGGCGTGCGGGTCGTACTCGTCGCCAGCGGGGTGGAGGTTGATTTTCGCGTCGCCGAAGTGCAGCGAGACGCGGTCGCCGGCGAACTCCCGGCGCTCCATCCCCAGGCGCTCGTAGAACTCGCAGGTGGCGTCGACGTCGGTGGCGTACAGGACGAGGTGGTCGATGCGTGTCGGGCGCATACGCGGTCGACGGCGGGTGGGCCAATGCGCCTTCCGGTCGCGGGGTCGACACGGCGGACGAACGGCGGAGGGGACCCGGCGGAGGGATGGACGGGCGGAGGCCGGCGCGGTCTCGCGCGCGTCGCTCGGGGCCGGCGTCGGCGCCGTTCCGACGTGTTTTTGAATATCGGCGGAGAAACGGGCGTAACTCGCTGGACGCGGGCACCAGCGGGCACCCGTTCCGACGGGACGAGATGTGGC
>JBDGSZ010000095.1:0-10085 GCA_042217265.1 Haloferacaceae archaeon | reverse complement strand
TGGTTTCGCAGCCGGATTCCATCGCCAGCCACACCAACTGGTTCGCCACGTCGTGCTGGATCTGCTCGCGGAGCCGACGCTCTTTCCGTCGTGTTTGACGATACTCACTCAGTAAGTGGTCGAACCGTTCGGTGTGAGCTTTGCCTTGCCGTCGAAACTCCGCCAGCCGATTGTTGATGCTTTCCGCATCCGCCTTGACGCGGAACAGTTTGTTCTTGCTGGGATGGTGGATAAACCGGGGCGGGGCGACCTGCTCGTGTGTTCCGTCACTGTCGTCGAGGATGACCGCGGTGGCCTGCTTTTTGACGCCGAGATCAACCGCCAACACGCGATTATCCACGGTTTCACGATCCTGTTCGGGGACCTCCACGGGCACGTCAAGGGTGTAGCCGTGGGTGGAGGCGTGGAGTGTGGGCGCTTTCACCTCCCCAGCCTCGACCATCTCGGTGAAGCGTGCGTGGGTGGGAAAGCGGATCTCGTAGTCTGTCCAGTCGTGATGCGAGTTCGGGGAGAGCGTGTCCGGCGCATTCAATATCGCCACCACCTCGTCGCCCTCGATGGTGAGGTCGTGGATGTGATAGTCGCCTTTATCCGGGGCGAAGGGGAGTGTTCCGTTTGGTTCCGGCGTGGAGATGAGTTCCGTGTAGTGTTCGGGGAAGCGACCGTGCCGGTCGTAGTACGTGTTGAGCAGTTCGACAACGGTTTCGAGAACGCGCCACTCAATATACGGTGCATCATCGTCGTCGAACAGTCGTGTACGAAGTCTGTGCCAGCCAATCCGGCGGATGTTGCGCTCTTCGACGGTGTCGATGATGAACTGGAAGGCTTGGCACTCGTCGGTGTGGGCGTTGAGGATGTGGACGATGCGGTGGTAGACGCATCGCTTGAACCGCGAGTAGACGTATTCCTCAGAGTCCTCAAAGGCGTCGTGGTCGTCGTCGCGGATGTAGGTGTAGGACTGTCCGGTATGATTTTGAATTGCGTTGAGGTGGTGGTCTTGCCAGTATTCCTCTTCGAGCAACCGCTGGGTGTGTTTCTGGACGAGCGTGGTGAGGCGGTTGCACGCCTCGTGCTACTTGTCCGGGACGTGGAACTGTTCCGTGAGTTGCATCAGTCAGTATTCGGGTCGGGCTCGGTGGTGCGGACGATTTTCACGTCGGCACCGATCCACTTTTTCGGGACGTAGATGTGGGCGCCGTTTCCAGTTGGTTTCACAGTCCCTTCGATCACTTCGTGCCCCTCAATCTCGTGCCTGTCCATTAGTGGTTGTATACACATTGTAGACACAAGTGAATCCATCGAAGCAATAGAATCATTCCCGAATCATACCGGATACTACTGAATCTCGTAACAGTTACGCAACCCCCGTCGTCACCGCCCCTCGTCCGCCCGCTCGTCGGTCCCCTCGGCCGGCGGTCCGCCGAGGCCCCAGTCCGACTCGGCCCGGTCGATGAGTTCGGCGACGTCCTCCGCGTCCACGTCCTGCGGGTCGGACTTCCCAAGCAGGTCCGCGATGTCCTCCCGGTCGAGCGGCTCCCGGTCGTCCGTCCCCCGGTCCGCCCGCGCCCCCCGTGTCTCGTCGCGCGCGGCACCCGCGGCGTCGGCGGTTCCGGCCTCGCCGCTGCCCTCCGCAGCGTCCGGGGTCCCGGCCTCGCCGGCGACGCCGGCCGTGTCGCCGACCGCCGACCCCCGCGCCGCCGACACGCCGCGACGGACCTCGCCGACCGCCACGGCGAGGCTCCGGTTGTCGAGCCGGAGCCTGATCCGGTCGACCACCGCCGCCGCGAGGGCGACGGCGACGACGGCCGTGACCGCGTCCCCCCGGCGCAGTCCCGACACGGCGCCCACGAGGACGAGGACCGCGAGGACCGCCTCGGCCCACCACCGCGCCAGCCACGTCCCCGCGTCCTCTGCGTCGAGTGCCATACCCGCAGGTCCACCCCGTCGGAAAAGAACGTTCCGGGGTCGAGTCCGGGGCCGGTCGGGGGCGGTAGCGCGTCGGCGCAGCGCCCGTCCGGTCGGCGGGCCGGCCCCGCGTGCGGCCGTCAGAACTCCGAGAGCGCCGACTGCTCGGCCGCCGCGAGCAGGTCGTCGCAGGTACTCCAGGTCGTCCGGGCACACGCCGGGAGCGTGCCGTGGTCGCGGACGTACTCCCGCAGGAACCGGCGGGTCGTCGGGTCGCTCGGGTATCCGCTACCCACGTCCCCGTACTCCGCGGCCAGCGCCGCCACCCGCCGGTCGCGTTCGACCTTCGCGACGACCGACGCCGCCGCGACGGCGGGGCGGGACTCGTCGGCGCCGTGTTCCGCGACCACCTCGACCGTCTCTCCAACTGCGTCGGCCACGCGCCGCCCGAACCGGGCGGCGTCGACGTCGCCCGCGTCGGCGTGGACCCGGTCGCCCGACCGCGCGACGGCCGAAACGGCCTCGGCCTGGGCGGTCACCGTCAGGCCGTTCATGTCCGTCCCGGGGGCGTCGATGCGCTCGACGCCGACGGTCGCCGCCCCGACCGCGACGGCCTCGGTCGCCCGGAGCCGGGCGGCCAGCTCCTCGCGCCGCTCCGGGGCGAGGCGCTTGGAGTCGTCGACGCCGTCCGGGAGCGCGTCCGGCGGCGCCCGCACCGCGGCGGCCACCATCGGCCCGAGGACGGGCCCCTTGCCCGCCTCGTCGACGCCGACCCGCGGCTCGTCGGCCATGCGCGTTCCCTCTCCGCGCGGGAGCAAAAGGCCGGCGGCCGGCGGCGGACGCGTCGCCGCCGACGCGGTTCCGTCCGCTCCGGCGCCCGGGCGACAGCCGACTCGCCGCCGCTCGACGCCCGGCGTCAGCGGAAGTAGTCCTCGTCCTCGAACGCCGCCTCCTCGCCCTCGACCGCGAGGACGTCTAGCGCGGTCACGCGGGCCTCGACGCCGAGGCGGCCGGCGAGGCTGGGTTCGGTGCGCCCCTCGTCGCCGGAGACGAGTTCCTTGACGTAGAGCCCGCCCTCGCCGTGGATCTCGACGGTCGCGTGGCGCGGGTCGTCGAGGGTCCCGTCGGCGTCGTAGACGGTCCGCTGGCGGGTGATGCCGGCCCGGCGGTGGTCGACGCGGCGGGGGGTGTACTGCTCGACCGTCGTGCCGCGGAGGTCGGCCAGGGCCGCGTCGAGGTCGTCCGGGTCGACGGCGTCGCCGAACGCGACCTCGGCCCGGTAGGTCTTGCTCGCGTCGAGGGTCTTGACCCGCTCGACCATCCCGTGGGTGGCGAGTCGCAGCCCCTCGACCTCGACCCGTCCCTCCGCGAAGGCGTTGACGTCGGCCGCCAGGCGGTCGAGGTCGACGGTCCGCCGGCGGGGCTCCTTGACCTCGACCACGAACGGCCGGCCGGTACCGAGCATCCGGGCGTCGACGTCCTCCCGGCCCGCGCCGTGGAAGAGCGCGTCGACGCCGTCCATCACTTCCTCGACCACGGGCGCGATCAGTTGCTCGACGCTCTCCTGGTAGCGCAGCCCGGTCCCGTCACAGACCGAACAGGAGCCCGACCCGGTGCGCCCGGTGCCGTCACACTCCCCGCAGGGCCAGCGGGTCTGTGGGATGCCGCGCTCGCGCTTCCGGTAGCGCCCGTAGACGAACGCCGAGTTGACCGTCGCCGTCACCTCGTCGGCGGGCACGTCCACCAGGAACTGGACGTCGGGCCGCTCGAAGTCCACCTCGGTGTCGGTGGCTCGGCCGACGCGCTTCCCGACCTCGCGGTTCAGGTCCGACCCGAACGGCTCGCCGCGGTCCGGGTCGAGGCCGGCGTCTTCGCGGAGCAGCCGCTCGTTCTCCGCGACGAGCGGCGGGACCCGGCTCCCGACCTGATAGGTGTCGAACTCGGCATCGACGGCGTCGACCGCCCGCCGGGCGAACTCGTCGTAGCGGCCGCTATGCCCCGCACAGACCCAGCACTCGTCGGCGTCGACCGGGTCGTGGGGGTCGTCGTCGGCCAGCGCCAGCGTCGTCCGGAGGGCCCGGCCGCGCTCCGGGTTGGTCAGCCCGTGGCTCCGCGCCGCGAAGACGCGGCCGAGACAGGCGTCGCAGACCGGGCCGTTCTCGACCACGGCGCGGGCGTCGGCCAGCAGGTCCATACGCGGCACAGACGGGCCCGAGCAAACGGTCTTTCGTTCGGTGGCCGACGACGCCGCCGGCGACGGGCGGTCGTGGCGGGTGCCGTCCCGTCGCGGACGGCGTCGCCGACGAAGGGGGGCTGACGGGATGGGGGTCGCGGGTCGATGGCGTGCGGGTCGTCGGCGAGTGTGTCGACGCGCGGTGGCGGGGACGCGTCGACGGCGGTGTCGACGACGTGCGGGTCGTCGGTGGGTGCCTCCGTGTCTCTCGTCACGTTGCGGCTGGCCGGCGGTCGCACCCGGGCCGACACCGGAGAGCGTGCCGCGGCCGTCTCGTCGCATCCCACCGTCGGGGCGCGAGGACCCTCAAGGCCGCCGACGCTGAACCGGAGGTAACCCGTATTAACCCGGATTAAGCCGGGTCAGTCGTCGCCCCGGGCGGACTCCGTCCCCTCCGGCTCGCTCCCGATGGGTTCGTTCTCGTCCTCGGTGTACCCCTCCGAGGACTCGATGCGGCGTCGGGCCTCCGGGTCGAACGCCGTCTCGACGTCCTGGTACCGGCTCACGTCGGCCAGCTCGTGGTGGGACTCGGTCGGGTGGCCGAGGTAGCGGTCCTCCAGTTCGAACTGTGCCTGCTCGTCCACCTCGGCGATGTTGGCCAGGTCCTCGTAGACGGCGTGCGCCCCGGAGTGGAGGGCGTAGAGAGTGATGAAGACGTACCGGTAGCCGAGATCGCCCAGCTCCTCGAAGGTCAGCGGGTCGTCCTCCTCGGACCACGCGAACGACGAGGAGTAGTTGAACGCGAGGTCCAGGTCGGGGTGGGTCTCGCCGATCTCCTCGGCGTACCGCACCGCGTCCTCCCGGGAGGGGTCGGGCATCTCGGGCCAGACGAGATCGACCCCGGCGTCGGCGTACATCCGTCCGCGCTCGACGTGTTCCTCCCAGTCGCCGTTCGCGGACCCGTAGGCGTCCGTGCGCGCGATGATGACCGTGTCCTCGGACTGCCTGGCATCGACGGCGGCCTCGAACCGGGCGCGGGCCTCCTCGCGCGGGACGACCTTCTTGCCCGCGATGTGGCCACAGCGCTTGGGGGTGGTTTGGTCCTCGATGTGGACGGCGGCCACGCCGGCCTTCTCGTACTCCCGGACCGCGCGGCGGACGTTGTGCGTCCCGCCGTACCCGGTGTCGCAGTCGGCGATCACCGGGAGGTCACAGGCCTCGACGATCCGCTTCGCGTTCTCGACCATCTCGGTCATCGTCACCATCTCCAGGTCGGGGAACCCGAACTGGCCGAGAACTGTCGAGTAACCGCTCATGTACACCGCGTCGTGGCCCGTCATCTCCGCCAGTCGCGCGTCGAGGGCGTGGTAGAGACCGGGGGCGAACACGAACGGTTCGTCCTCGAGGAGGGCGCGGAACTCCCGGCCCTTCGGGTTGTCGACGTCCGTGGCGTACGGCGGGTCCTCGATCATCGACCCGCCTCCCGTCGCCCGCCGGTCGGCTCCGGCCCGCCTCCGGTCCGTTCGGGACGCCCCGGCGTTTCGGCCAGCTCGGGGGCGCCCGTGATCCGGGACGCGTCCGGACCGGTATCGGTCATCCCGACGGGAGGGACGACGGGAACCTCGGCCCGGTACTCGTACTCGATGCGCCGTTCGTCGATCCGCTCGTCGGTCGTCCTGTCTGTCATGGATCGTCCGTCGTCGTTCGGTTTGCGAGCACTACCGCCGTCGAACCGCGGATCGTCGTACCGACATGGCGCGTCAGACCCTGTCCGGCGACGGGACATAAAGTTAATGGACTATAATGATAATATTTGTTGATGATCTTAAATGGGGCGTGGTACCACACCCCGTCAGGCGCACCACGTCGCCCCGACGGCACGCTTTTCTCGCGGTCGGGCGAACCGGGCCCATGGACCAGACAGACCCGGACCTCGACCGGTTCACGTCGCGGCGCTCGACCGTCTACGGCTCACGGGGAGTGGTGGCGACGAGCCAACCGCTCGCCGCGGAGGCCGGCGTCGAGGTGCTGCGGGAGGGCGGCAACGCCTTCGACGCCGCGGTGGCGACCGCCGCGGCGCTCGCCGTCGTCGAACCGACCGACACGGGCCTCGGCGGCGACGTCTTCGCCTGCTACCGCACCGCCGACGGCGACGTGGGGGCGATGCGGTCCTGTGGCGGCGCGCCCGCCGGCGCCACCCGCGAGCGGGTCCGAGAGGCCGCCGGCGACGGGATGCCGTCCCGCGGCCCGCACACGGTGACCGTGCCGGGAACCGCCCGCGGGTGGGAGCTGACCGCGGCGGAGTTCGGCCGCCTTGACCTCGCGGCCCTCCTCGAACCGGCCGTCCGCTACGCCACGGAGGGCTATCCGGTCAGCGAGGTCGTCGCCGCGGGGTGGGAGCACGCGGAGGACCTGTTCGAGGACGACCACGCCCGCGAGGCGTGGCTGTTCGACGGCGAGGCCCCCTCAGTCGGCCAGCGCGTCCGCCTCCCCGAACTCGGAGCGACGCTCGAACGGATCGCCGAGGACGGCGCCGACGTCGTCTACGAGGGCGAGGTCGCCCACGCCATCGCCGAGGCGGTCCAGTCGAAGGGGGGGTTCATGACCGTCGAGGACCTCGCGGCGTTCGAGCCCGAACTGCTCGACCCCGTGTCGGCCACGTACCGCGGGGTCGAGGTGTTCGAACTCCCGCCGAACAACCAGGGCCTCGTCGCCCTGGAGGCGCTCTCGCTGGCCGAGGAGCTCGGCGCCGCGGAGCGCCCGTTCGGCTCCCCAGAGTACACCCACTACCTCGTCGAGGCGCTCAAGCGCGCCTTCCACGACGGCCACCGCTACATCGCCGACCCGGCGTACGAGGACGTGCCGCCGCTGACCGCCGAGGAGTGGGTACGCCGCCGCGCAGCGACGGTCGGGGAACGGGCCGGCGACGTGACCTTCGGGCGCGCGCGTCCGGCGGAGGACGCCGACACGGTCCTGCTCTGTGCCGCGGACGACGACGGCAACGTCGTCTCGTTCATCAACTCGCGGTTCAAGGGGTTCGGGAGCGGCCTCGTCGCGGGCGACACGGGGATCGCGCTCCAGAACCGCGGGGCGTCGTTCTCGCTCGACCCCGACCACCCGAACCGGCTCGAACCCGGCAAGCGACCCTTCCACACCCTGGTCCCCGCCCTCGCCCGCCTCGGCGAGGACGACTGGGCCGCGTTCGGCGTGATGGGCGGGTACATGCAGCCACAGGGGCACCTCCAGGTGCTGACGAACCTCGTCGACGGCGGCCTGCCGCTCCAGGCGGCGCTCGACCGGCCGCGCTGGCGCTACCGGGAGGACGGCACGCTGGCCGTCGAGGACCGCATGGCCCGCCTCGGGACGAAGCTCGCCCGCCGCGGACACGACGTCCGGCTGCTCCCGCCCGGCGAGTTCGGCGGGGCGCAGATCGTCCGGTCGAACGGCGACGTCCTCTCCGGCGCGACCGAACCGCGCAAGGACGGCACCGTCGCGGGCTACTGACGCCGGGCACCGACGGCCCCGACCTGATCCCGACGCGCCAGAGCCTTGCCCCTCCGGGGTCATCCCCCCGCATGCGCCAGTTCCTCGTCGTCGGCCACGACGCGCCGACCACCCCCGACTTCCCGCTCGACGACCTGGCCGGCGCCGCCGGCCGCCTCGACGTGCTCTGTCGCTGCGTGACCGCCGGCCTCCTCCTCTCGCACGGCGTCCGCGAGGACGTCCGGGTCCACCTCGTCCTCGACGACGCCCTCACCGTCCGGTTCGACGGGAGCGCCGTCCGGCGGCTCAACCCCGACGAGCGGTCGACCGCCGCCCGGGTCCGCACGGCCCTGGAGCGCCGCGACGAGGCCGTCGGCCGCGTCCCCGCGGAACCGAGCCCCGGCGTCGAACTCTACCGGATGGGGTTCGCCGAGACCCTGGAGGCGCTGGCCGCCGACGCGACGGTCGTCCACCTCGACGCGGACGGCCGCCCGGTCGTCGACGCCGACCCGCCGGCTGACCCGCTGTTCGTGCTCTCGGACCACCGGGACTTCGCGACCGACGAGCGGGACACCCTCGACGCGACGGCCGACGAACGGCTCCGCCTCGGCCCTCGCGCTCTCCATGCCGACCAGGCGGTGACGGTCGCGCACAACTACCTCGACACCGACGGGTACGCGCGGTACTGACCGCCGCCGTCCCCCGTCAGTCCGGCGAATCACAACGGTTAAACGGGGCGCAGGTCACGATACGGGTGCGGGCCGGTGGGGTAGCTTGGTATCCTTCGGCCTTCGGGTGGCCGTAACCGCGATTCGAATTCGCGCCGGCCCACTTCTCCCGCATCCCACCCCGATAGCGACGCTCGGACTTCGTACCGCGCGCGAGAGCGAGCCGGCGGGACCGCGCCGAGCGAACCGTTCGGGTCGGCGACGGCGACCGCCACCGCGTCGTGTGCGCGACCCGGAGCAAATGACACACGTTTTCGCGGAGAGCGTGTGTCAAACGAGGATCGGTGGAAACCCCTACGCGCAACCCCGTGGGGTCGCACGCAAACACCTCTCCGCGGGGTTCGTCAGTAGGTGATGACGTCGAGTCCGTCGACGTCCTGAAAATCGCTGTCGTTTGAGACCACCGGTTCATTAAGCAGTAACCCGTGACTGGCGACGACAGAGTCCGCGCCGTCGAGATCAGCCAGCTGATCCGATGTCATGTGCTTGCCGTTCAACTCGCCGGCCCGACGCGCCACTGCGGGCGTGAGGTCAACCGTCCCACGGCTAGCAACTAACTGCTCGTAGCGTGAGCGGAGCCGTCCCGCGAGGTCGTCATCCGCGGCGTTGTTGATACCTGTGTAAGCCTCCCAGATAACTGCTGTTGGAACCCGCGTTGGTACCTGACGGGCCGTCAGGTCTCGGGCTACCTCCCGGGCCGCCTCTTGTCTGTCGGCGAGCGAGCCGAGATACTGCGTGTCGAGGATCATTCATCCGACGGGGGGGTCACCCCAACCGCGCCGTCGGTCGCCTCCCTGACGCTGAAATCAGGGTCGATTTCCGCCATGTCGTCCGCGAAGTCGAGGAGCGTATAGTCGTCGACCATCCGCTCCAGCGTCTCGCCGAGCGTTTCGTCCTCCCGGTTCTCCGACTTGATGCGGGCGTACAGGTCTTCGCTTACCCGAATCTGCTTCGTTCCCATACCCGTGCGTTGACGCCGTTGACACGAAAGCGTGTCGCCGCTACGGCGACCGTGGGTGACGCGGCGCTCACACCCGACGCGCAGCGACGGGAGCGCAGTACGGTGGAGGGCCGTCGACGTCCCGAAAACCGCCGTCAGTACGTTTCGACCGGCACGCCCAGCGTCTCGAAGTCGTCCGCGTTTTCGGTCAGCACCGCGTCGTCGAGGACGTCCGCCATCGCCACGATGTAAGCATCGTTCCCGCCTACCCCTGCGTCGCCCCCCTCACGGTCATCGGCCGTCGCGAGTAACCTGCCGGCGACGCGGGCAACTTCCTCATCGACGTCGATTCGCGGATACCCCAGAAGTCGGTTCCGTAGCTCCTCCTCGGTCGTATCGCTTCGGGCCGTCGCCACCCCGTAATAGGCCTCCGCCATTACTGGCGTCGGAAGCCATTGCATCTCGCCTTGCTCGACGAGTTGTGTCCCTTTCTGGAAGGCGTTTGGGTCCTCGGCCATCAGGTCGAACAGATACGAAGCGTCGAGAATCATTCGTCGTCCCCGAACGCCTCCCGTGCCGCGTCGAACCGGCCCCGGTCACGAGTCCGAAGGTCGTCGACAGCCGCCTTCGCCCGGTCAGCTTCGTCCTCGGTGAGCAGTCCCGCCACGTCCTCGGGGTTCGGGCCTCGGGTCATCCGGCGTAGCGTCTCCTCCATCGTCTCATCCTCGCGTTTGTGCGCTCGCAGCCACTCGTGGTACTCCTCGGAAACGCGGATGGTCTTCACCATACGATATATTCCGAGGCTCTTGCATAACTCAGTGAAACACGTTGACGACGAAGCAGTCAAGAAGGCCGT
>JBDGSZ010000105.1:0-10203 GCA_042217265.1 Haloferacaceae archaeon | reverse complement strand
GCTGGTCGGCGATGGCGACGTACATCGCGTAGATGACCGGCGCGCTCGGGTTGATCGTGAAGGAGGTAGAGACCTCGCCGACGTCGATGCCGTCGAAGATTATCTCCATGTCCCGCAGGGTGTCGACGGCGACGCCCTCCTTGCCGACCTCGCCGTCTGACATGGGGTCGTCGGAGTCGATGCCCATCAGCGACGGCATGTCGAAGGCCGTCGAGAGGCCCGTCTGTCCCTCGTCGATGAGATAGCGGAACCGTTCGTTGGTCTCCTCGGCGGTGCCAAAGCCCGCGAACTGCCGCATCGTCCAGGTGCGGCCGCGGTGCATCGTCGGGTAGACACCGCGGGTGTAGGGCGGCTCCCCCGGGAAGCCGAGGTCCGCGTCGTAGTCCAGGTCCGCCACGTCCGCCGGCGTGTAGAGATCGTCCACCTCGAGGTTCGACACGGTGGCGAACCGGTCCTTCCGTTCGCCGTACCGGTCGCGGACCGGGTCGCGGGTCTCGGCCTCCCACCGGTCGCGCTCCTCGCGGATGGCCGCGAGGTCCTCCTCGTCGTACATGCCGCCGAGGTTGGCCGGAACGACGGTTAAGGATTCGGGTGGGACCGACCGGCGCGTGGCGTCCGGTTTTTCATCCCGGGGCGAGGAGGGCCGCGCATGCACGTACACCACGTCGGGATCGCCACCGACGACGCCGCGGGGCTGGCCACCCTGTACGGCGACCTGTTCGGGGCCGCCGTCGCCCACGAGGAGCGGTTCGAGGGGATGCGCGTGGTCTTCCTCGCGCTCGACGGCGGGGCCGGCTACCTCGAACTGCTGGAGCCCGTCGAGGACGGCGGCGCCATCGCCGGGTACCTCGACCGGAACGGACCGGGCATCCACCACGTCGCGCTGGCGACGGCCGACGTCGAGGTGGCGCTGGACCGCGCGAGGGAGTTCGGCGTCGACCCCGTCGACGAGTCTCCCCGGCCCGGGGCATGGGGTCACGAGGTGGCCTTCCTCCACCCCGAATCGACCGGCGGCGTGCTCGTCGAGTTCGTGGCGGAGGGGACGTGACGCGCGACCCGCTGGCGGCCCGTGTGCGCGTCTCGCCGGACGGGACCGCCCTAGTCGACGCCGCGACGGGCGAGGAGTGGACGTTCGAGGCGCTGGACGCGGCGGTCGACCGGACCGCCGGGCGGCTGGCCGCCCTCGGCGTGACCGCCGGCGACCGTCTGGGGGTCGCGCTCGGCCCTCGGCCGGCGTACGTCCGCCTCGTCCACGCCGCGCTCCGGGTCGGCGCGACGCTCGCCCCGCTCTCCCACCGGCTGACCGAGCCGGAACTGCGCGACCGGTTCGGCAGGGTCGAGCCGACGGCCGTCGTCTGCGACGCCGGGACGGAGTCGCGGGTCGTCGCCGCGACGGAGGCGCCGGTCGCCTCCGTCGACGACCCGGACGCGGGGGCGACGGCGCTTGCCGACGCCGGTGCCGGCGCGGCGTCGCCGACCCCCCACGAGTGGCGGCCGGGCGCGACGGCCCTGCTTCCGTTCACCTCCGGGACGACCGGCGATCCCAAGCCCGTGCGGCTGACGGCGACGAACCTGCTCGCGAGCGCCGGCGCCTCGGCGCTCCGGCTCGGCCTCGACCCGGACGACCGCTGGCTTGTCACCCTGTCGCTCGATCACGTGGGGGGCCTGTCGCCGGTCCTCCGGATGCCGCTCTACGGGACGACGGTCGTCCTCCGGCGGTCGTTCGAGGCGGGGCCGGCGGCCGACGACCTGACGGCTCACGACGTCACCTGCGTCTCGCTGGTACCGACGATGCTCCGGCGGATGCTCGACGCCCGGGGCACGCTCGCCGAGTCGCTCCGGGTCGTTCTCCTCGGCGGCGCGCCCGCGCCGGAGGCCCTCGTCGAGCGGTGTTGGGACTACTCGGTGCCGGTCTACCCCACCTACGGGATGACCGAAACCGCCTCGCAGATCGCGACCGCGACGCCGGCGGAGGCGTTCGCCGATCCCGGGACGGTCGGCCGGCCGCTGTTCGGCACGGACCTGACCGTCGTCGACGAGGCGGGCGAGGAACTCCCGCCGGGCGAACCGGGCGAACTCGTCGTCGCCGGGCCGACCGTCTCGCCGGGGTACTACGGGATGCCGGAGGCGACGGCCGACGCCTTCGCCGCCGACGGCCTGCGGACCGGGGACGTCGGCGTCGTCGACGAGCGGGGGTCGGTCCGGGTCCTCAACCGGGTCGACGACCGCATCCTCACCGGCGGGGAGAACGTCGACCCCGGCGAGGTGGTCGCCGCGCTCCGCGAGCATCCGGCGGTCGCGGACGCGGCGGTCGTCGGCCTGCCCGACCCCGAGTGGGGCGAGCGAGTGGCGGCGCTCGTCGTCGCCGAGGATCGGCGGGACGACGTGGACCGCGACGCGCTGGAGGCCCACTGCCGCGAGCGGCTGGCGGGGTTCAAGCTCCCCCGCACCGTCGGGTTCGCCGATGACCTCCCCCGAACCGTCTCGGGAACGGTCGACCGCGAGGCGGTCCGGGAGCGCCTCGAAACGGTCCGCGAGGAGCGCGAGGGCGCGGGCGACGACGGCTTCCGGTTCGGCGTCGCGGGCGACGGGGCCGAGGACAGCGGGACGGACGGGGACGGGGCCGACGCTGGCGGGTCGGCAAGCGGCGGGATCGACGCCGTCGGATCGGACGGCGGCGGGCCGGAAGACGACGGGATCGACGCCGGCGGATCGGACGCCGACGGGTCGGAAAGCGACGGAACGGACGCCGGCGAGTCGAACGACGACAGGCTTTAGCCGCGGGGCTCGGAGTCGCCGTCATGGCCGACCGAGGCGACGTCTACCCGGCGCTGGTGACGCCGTTCGACGACGACGGCGACGTGGATCACGGGGCGCTGGCCGACCTGGTCCGGGCGCTCGACGACGGGGGCGTCGACGGGATGGTGCCCTGCGGGACCACGGGTGAGTTCGCGAGCATGACGCCCGCCGAGCGCCGGCGGGTCGTCGAGACGACCGCCTCGGCGACCGACGGGCCCGTGATCGCGGGCGCGGCGGACACGAGCGTCCGTGGCGTCCGCGAGCGGATCGCCGCGGCCGCCGACGCCGGCGCCGACGCCGCGCTCGTGCCCCTGCCCTACTACCACGGCGCGAACGACCCGTCGGGCTACGAGGCGTTCCTGACCCGCGTCGCCGACGGCGCGGACCTGCCGGTCGTCCTCTATCACATCCCCGGTCCGGTCGGCCGGACGCTCCCGGTCGACCTCGTGGCGACGATGGCGGACCACGGGAGCGTGACGGGGCTGAAGGACTCGAGCGGCGACCTGGACCGACTGCTCGCCGTCGCCGAACGGACGCCGGAGGGTTTCGACCTCTATCAGGGGTACGACAGCCTGCTCGTCCCCGGCCTCGCGTTCGGCGCGACGGGGGGGATCAACGCGCTGGCGAACGTCATCCCCGGGGCGCTCGCCGACCTGGCCGACGCCGTCGCGGCGGGCGAGTTCGACCGTGCGATGGGGATCCACCGCGAGGCGGTCGCGCCGGTCTTCCGGCTGGCGGTCGAACACGGCTTCGCGCCGACGACGAAGGTCGCCGCGGCGGCCCGCGGACTGCTCCCGAACGCCGCCGTCCGACCGCCGCTGGTCGAGCTCGACGGGGAGGCGCGGGCGGCGATCGAGGAGGCGACCCGGGCGGCGGCCGATCACGCCTGAGCGGCACCCGCGGCGTCGGTCGCGCCGTTCTCGGCGGGCGTCAGCGTCCGCTCCAGCCGGAGCAGCCCGAGGGCGATGGCGACACAGCCCGCGACGAGGACCGGCCAGAGCAGGTTCGAGAGGCCGTAATCGAAAAAGGCGCCGCCGACGGCGGAGCCGACACCCATCCCAAGCCGCTTCGCGATCTCCATCGCCGACAGCTGGGTACCGCGGTCGGCGGCGCCGCCGACGTCGCTGGCCAGCGAGGCCACCAGCGGCGAGTGGAGGATCTCGCCGACGGTCCGGAGGACCAGGTGGCCGCCGACCAGCGCCACGCCGAGGACGCGCGGGACGACGCCCGCGCCGGCGATCCACACCGAGACCATGCTGGCGGCCCAGAACCCGGCCGAGAGGACCAGCCCCCGCGTCCGGCGCCACGAGGCGACCGCCGAGACGACCGGGAGCTGGAGGAGGACGATGACGGCGGGGTTGAGCACGTAGAGCGTGCCGAGCTGTGACGCCGAGAGGTCGAGGCCGCCCTTCGCGACGACCGGCACCGTCGCGCCCATCTGGGCGTACATCACCGCGAAGAGGAGGTTGAGCGCCGCGAGGCCGAGCACCCGCCGGCGGGTGACGACGGCGGTCCAGTCCCCGACGGAGTCCCGGAACGAGACGCCGCCGCTCCCCCCGTGGAGGCGCGGGAGCGCGACGACGAGCAGGCCGGCCACGAGCGCGGACGTCAGCCCGTCGACGACGAAGATGGCGACGCCGGCGGTCTGGTAGAGCAGGCCGCCGACGACGAACCCGGAGCCGAAGCCGGCGTTGCTCGCCACCTTCAGCAGGCCGTACCCGCGCTCGCGCTCCGCCGGGTCGGTGAGGTCGGCGAGCGCGGCCTGGCTCGCGGGGGCGTACAGCCCGGCGGTCAGGCCGGCGGCGGTCGCGACGACCACGAAGCCCGGCGCGGTCCGGACCAGCGCGTAGGCCGCGAGCGAGAACGCCGAGAGCGCCATGCTGGCGACCATCACCGGCTTGCGGCCGTGGCGGTCGGCGAGGTAGCCGCCGACCGCGGTGCCGACCGCGAGCGCGACGTTGTTCGCCAGCAGGCCGAGGCCGACCAGCGAGAGCGGGATGCCGACCGCGAGGTGGAAGTGGACGGTCGCGAAGGGGTAGACCAGCCCGGACCCGAAGACGTTGAGCAGGCGTCCCCCGGAGACGACGTAGACCCCGCGGTCGAACCCGCGGACGGCGTCGAGCGACGGCCGGTTCACACGCCCGGTTCGCCCGACGGGCACCTGAACGGCTCGGTTCGGAGCGGCGGTCGCGGCTAGAAACACTAAGCCCCGCCGCCGAGAGGGGGACGTATGCGACTCCAGGACTACTGGGGCGTCGGCCCGAAGACGGCCGAGCGGCTGCGCGTGTCGCTCGGGACCGAGCGGGCCGTCGAGGCCATCGAGTCGGCCGACGTCCGGGCGCTGACAGACGCCGGGGTCTCGCGCGGCCGGGCCGTGCGGATCCTCCGGCGGGCGACGGGCGAGGCCGCGATGGACCTGTTCGGCACCCCCGACGCCCGCGAGGTGTACGACGACCTGCTCTCGCTCGCCGGCGAGCACGCGCTGACCCAGAACGCCCGCGACCGGGTCCGGGTGCTGACGCCGCTTCCCGACCGCGAGTCCTGCCGGGAACGACTCGAACGCGTGATCGACGCCCGCGACGCCTGGCGGGCCATCGGCGACGAGGGCCGGGCGGCGGTCCTCGACGCGTTCGACGCGTACGACGAGGCGGGGGGGACGCCGAGCGCCGCGGTCGCGTGCGCGCTGGCGCTCCGGGAGGCCGGGCTCGACGGCGGGACGTTCCCGGAACTCGGCGGACTTGACGCCGGGGACCTGGCCGACGCCGTCGACGCGCTGGAGGCCGTTGAGGGCGGGCTCGACGCCCTGGGGGCGGATCCCGACGACATCGCGGTCGGGGCGGGCGCGGACGCGGAACTCGACCGCCTGCGGGAGCGACTGGCGGCGGCCGAGGGGCTCGCGGCCGACGCGCTCGACGTGTTGGAGACGGTCCGGACCGGCGGCGTCCGCGACCTCGAGGCCCTGCGTGCGGCCTTCGTCGACCACGTCGCCGACGAGACGGGGGTGCCGCCGGGAACGGTCAGGGCGGCCACGGCCGACGACGCGGCCGACGCGGCCGACTTCGTCAGTGCGTCGCTCCGGGGTCTGGTCGACGACCTGGAGGACTCGGTCGCGGAGCGGGAGGCGACGGTCGCGGCCGACGCCGCCGCGACCCTCGAGGACGCGGGCGAGGACGTGCGCGCCGCGGTCGCGGCGGTCGACGACGTCGCCGTGGAACTCTCACTGGGCCGCTTCGCCGACGCCTACGACCTCGAGCGCCCGTCGTTCGTCGCCGACGGCCTGGCGGTCGAGGGCGCGCGCAACCCGTTCCTGGTCGCCGAGGGCGCGTCCGTCCAGCCCGTCGACTACGCCGTCGGCGACCACGACCTGTCGCCGCCGTCGGGCGGCCGGGTGGCGGTGCTGACCGGGGCCAACAGCGGCGGGAAGACGACGCTCCTGGAGACGCTGTGTGCGGTGACGGTCCTCGCAGCCATGGGCCTGCCCGTGCCGGCCGAGCGGGCGGCGGTCGGGCGCGTCGACACGGTGGTCTTCCACCGCCGGCACGCGTCGTTCAACGCCGGGGTGCTGGAGTCGACGCTCCGGTCGGTCGTCCCGCCGCTGACGGACGCGGGTCGGACGCTGATGCTGGTCGACGAGTTCGAGGCCATCACCGAACCGGGCCGGGCGGCGGACCTGCTGAACGGCCTCGTCGAACTGACCGTCGACCGCGAGGCGCTGGGCGTCTACGTCACCCACCTGGCCGACGACCTGAGCCCCCTGCCCGACGCCGCCCGCGTCGACGGCGTGTTCGCGGAGGGGCTGACCGAGGACCTCGACCTGCGGGTCGACTACCAGCCGCGCTTCGGAACGCTCGGGCGCTCGACCCCGGAGTTCATCGTCTCGCGCCTGGTCGCGAACGCGACCGACCCAGCCGACCGGCGCGGGTTCGAGGCGCTCGCACAGGCGGTCGGCGAGGAGGCCGTCCAGCGGACCCTGGACGACGCGCGCTGGTCAGGATAGCCGCTGGGACACCGGAATCAGATCCGATAATACCGGACAAATCTTATTATAGCGCCTCTGACAGCCACGACATGGATGATCACGAAGGCGAGGCTGGGGACCGGCTACCTCGTCGCGGTCGGCGTGGGGCTCGCCGGACTGGTCGCGAGCGGGACGCTGGCGCCGGAGGGGACGGCGAGCGCCGCCCCGGTCGTCGCGGTCCCCTTCGGGGCGTTCAGCGCCGTCGCGCTCTCGTTCGCCTTCGTGATCACCGGCGTCTGGCTGGGTCGGAGCGACCTGTCGGAGGAGAGCATCTGGAAGGTCGCACAGTGGGGGACGCTCGGGTTGGGCGTTCCGACGCTCGTCGTGGTCCTGCTCGCGACGTTCCGGTACCGGTCGCTCGTGGTGTTGGGGTGGCGGACGGTGGCGATAAACAACGTCGCCGTCGGCGGTATCGTCGGCATTCTCGTCGGGTCTGTGACGGAACTCCGCAGGGCCAACGAGCGGTCGGCCCTGCTCAACGAGCGTAACGCCGTGTTCAACCGGGTACTCCGTCACGACATCAGGAACAGCATGAACCTCGTCGAGGGGCACCTCGAGCGCATCGAGTCCGGCGAGGGCGACGTCGAGCGCTCCGCCGAAGTCATCCGCGACCAGGTGGACCACGTCGTCCGCCTGAGCCGCGCCGCCCGCCGGCTCGACCGGCTCAACGACGACCGGCCGCTCCGGACGGTCGACCTGACGTCGCTCGTCGCCGAGCGGGTCGAGGCGTTCCGCGAGGCCCACCCCGACGCGGAGGTCGACGCCGACCTCCGCGACGTCCGGGTCCGTGGGGACGACCTCCTCGGGTCGGTCGTCGACGACCTCCTCTCGAACGCCGCCGAGCACACGGACGGCACGCCCCGGGTCCGGGTCGCGGTCGACCGGGTGGACGGGGGCGGAACGGCCGAGCTCCGGGTCAGCGACGACGGTCCGGGTTTCCCGGAGCGCGAGCTCGACGTCCACGCGGGCGCCTCGGAGACCGACCTCCGGCACAGCGACGGTGTCGACCTGTGGCTCTCGAAGTGGATCGTCGAGACGTACGATGGCGACCTGGTGCTGGAGAACGACGAGCGGGGCGCCCGCGTCCGGGTCCGGCTCCCGACGGGCGAGCCGTGACGCCGACCCCCGCCGCGCCGCCGTGTCGGCGCCGCCGCGACCGGGTCGGCGGGGGACCGGACGGATGACCGCGGCGCGCGGCGATTCGGCGGCCGACCGCCTCTGGCGGCGGCGACGCGGTCTGTGGGTGATCGCGGTGCTGTTCTTCGCCGTCGGCGACGTGGCGACCACGCTCGCGGGCCTACAGTTCGGCCGCGTCGTCGAGGCCGGGCCGGTCGTCGCGCCGCTGATCGAGGTCCACGGCGCCGCGGCCATGGTCGCGCTGAAGGCCGCGACGTTCGGGTGCTGTTACGCCCTCTACCGGGTCGCCGCCCGACCCCACGGCGTCGGCGTCCCCCTGGGGCTGGCGGCGCTCGGCGTCCTCGCGACCGGGCGGAACCTCGTCGTCCTGGCCGTCGCCGCGTCGTGACCCGCAGGAGCGACCCGGGACGTTCAAGTGACCGCCTCGCAACCGTCCGGGCATGGTCGACCCCACCTCCGACGTCGGCGACGTGGACCCGGAGGAGGCCCCGACGTGCGGGGTCTGTGGCGAGCGCCTCGTCGAGGCCCCGAACCACCGGGTGGTCACGTGGGTCGAGGACGGACGGGCGGTGCATCGACACTTCTGTGACGACCGGTGTCGGGCCGAGTGGGACGGGAACGAGGGCGCCGGGTAACCCGGCTGGCGGCCGACCCCCCGGGGGTAGGTCAGCCGTCGCCCTCGCGGAACCGCTCCAGCCCGAGGCCGAGCATGTCCGCCGTCGTCGGCGCGTACTCCTCGCGCTCGTGGGGCGGCAGGTGGTCGCGGACGCCGTTCCAGACGTCGCGGGCGTACCGCTCGTCGACGAGGACCCGGACGCCGCGCTCGTCGGGGCCGCGGATGACCCGGCCGAGCGCCTGCCTGGCCTTCCGCACGGCGGGGACGACCAGCGCCGTCTCGAACCCGTCGCCGAACGTCCGGTCGTAGGCCTCGACCACCGCCCGGGTGCGCGGCGAGGAGGTGTCGACGATGGGGACGCCACAGACGACCGCGGCGCGCAGGCGGTCGCCGCGGTAGTCGACGCCCTCGGTCAGGGTGCCCCGAAGGCTGGTGACCAGCACCTTCCCGGGGCCGTCGAAGAACTCCGCCTTCAGCGCCTCGGTGGCGCTGTCGGCGCTCGACTCGTCGAGGAGGACCGGCTTGTCGAGGCGCGCGTCGAGGACGCCGGCCATCCACTCCGCCTCGGCGTAGCTCGGCATCCCGACGAGGACGTTGCCCGGTTCGGCGGCGACGATGGCCGTCGCGTCGGCGTAGGCCCGCCGGGTCGCGTTGTCCTCGCCCGGCGGGCCGCGGTTGTCGTGGGTGAACGCCGGGGCGTCGACGGCGAAACTGGCGCGGTTGTCCTCCGGGAACGAGAGGCCGTAGGTCCGCTCGACGACCGGGCGGCCGTCCGCGGCCAGACGGTCGAGGCCCGTCACCTCCCGGAAGACGTCGAGGGGTTCGAGCGTGGCGCTCATCAGGACGCCGCCGCCGAACTCGCCAAGCGTCGCCGCGATCGCGTCGCCCGGAACGCAGTTGTGGAGCGCGAGGCGGGCGTTGTAGGCCGAACGCCACGACTCGGTGCCGGACGAGCCGCCCCGCGACCGCTCGACCTCGATCTCGCGGAAGTAGCGCTCGTGGCCGAGCCGCGTCCACGCCGCGAGCGCCCGGCCCGCGGCGGGCGCGGCGTACTCGCGGTCCTCGTCGTCGGCCTCGGCGGCGTCGAGCGCCCGCTCGACGACGGCGCCGACCGCCTCCGCGCGCGCCCAGACGTCCGGCGGGTGGCCCGCGTCAGCCGCCCACCGGGTGAGCTCGTCGGGCTCGGGGTCGCCGGGGTCCCGGAGCGGTATCTCCCGCTCGTCGGGCTCCGACGGGTCCGCCCGCCACCCCGGCGCCGTCCGGTCGAGATGCTCGCGCACCCGCCGGTCCAGCTCCTCGCGGAGGTCCCGGATCAGGTCGCGAGTCCGCCGCAGGTCGTCGAGCGAGACGTCCGAATCGGCGAGCTCCGCCCGGATCGCCTCGACGTCGGTGGCGACCGAGCGCTCCCCGTCGTCCATCGACAGGGGCTGGATGGCCCGCGTCAGCTCCGACTCGGCGTCCCGCAGCGTCTCGTCGGCCACCCCGCCCGAGACGAGGTCCCGGACCCGCGGTTCGAGCATGTGGGCCTCGTCGCAGACGACGAACGTCGAGTCGTCGAGGAGCGCGCCGGTGAACGCCCCTGCGGTCGTCGGGTCGAAGGCGTGGTAGTAGTTGCCGACCACCACCTCGACGT
>JBDGSZ010000087.1:0-10279 GCA_042217265.1 Haloferacaceae archaeon | reverse complement strand
ACCTGGGTGACGGTGCCGACCTCGCCGTCGTGTTCGCTGTGCTTGTCGTGCAGGACGACCCTGTCACCGTCCTCGAAGCTCATGTCGTCGGATACCCGGCTGGCGGGTAAAAAGACGGTGATACGGCGGCGCCGGGGCGGTCAGTCCCGGTCGTCCCCGGCCGCGTCCCCCCCGACGTGCTGGCCCCAGAACCCCGGATGCTTCTCGACGTCGAGGTCGCCCAGGACGCGGGTCTGACAGGCCAGTCGGAGGCCGCCGTCCGGGTCGTGCGGGGGGACCGAGAGGCGGACGCGCTCGGCGGTCGTCGGCGCCGTCGTCTCGCCGTCGACGGCGACGGCACACGTCCCGCAGGTCCCGTGCCCGCGGCAGTTCGCCAGGTCGGCGGCGCCGTTGTGGGGCGTCTCCCCCGCGTCCAGGAGGACGTCCCGGAGCACCGCGCCGCGCTCGCATTCGATCTCGCGGCCGCGAAAGCCCACGGTCGGCATACGCGACGTACGCGCCGGGGAACCAAGAGGTCGACGGCGCACGCCGACGGCGAGTCGGCTCAGGAGTGCCCCGAGACGGGGACCGGCTCGTACGGTTCCTCGAGCCACTCGAGGTCGGAGTCGCTGAGGTCGATCTCGACGGCCTCGGCGGCGTCCTCTAGGTGCTCGACGCTCGTCGTGCCGACGATGGGCGTGGTCACGGCGTCCTGGTGGAGCACCCACGCCAGCGCGATCTGGGCCATCTTCACGCCCCGCTCGGCCGCGAGCTGCTCCACCCGCTCGTTGATCGCCGGGCCGCCCCCCTCCCGGTAGGGGTGGTCGTAGATGCGGTCCTCGACGTCGCCGCGGGTGGTGGCATCGATGTCCTCGTGCGGGCGGGCGAGGTAGCCCCGAGCGAGCGGCGACCACGGCATCACACCGACGTCCTCCTTCCGGCAGAGCGGGAGCATCTCCCGTTCCTCCTCCCGATAGACCAGGTTGTAGTGGTTCTGCATCGTCACGAAGGGCTCGAGCCCCAGGCGCTCGCTCGTGTGGAGGGCGTCGGCGAACTGGTGGGCCCACATCGACGAGGCGCCGACGTGGCGCACCTCGCCGCGGCGGACGGCGTCGTCGAGCGTCCGGAGGGTCTGCTCGATCCCGGTGTCCTCGTCGTAGCGGTGGATCTGGTAGAGGTCGACCACGTCCCCGCCCAGGCGCGCCTTCGACTTCGCCAGCTCCTGCTGGAGGGCCTTGCGGGACAATCCCCCGGAGTGGGGGTTCTCCTCGTCCATCCGGAAGTAGCCCTTCGTCGCCACGACCGTCTCGTCGCGGTGGCCCTCCAGGGCCTCGCCCAGCACCCGCTCGGACTCGCCCTTCGAGTACCAGTTCGCGGTGTCGAAGAAGTTGATGCCGAGGTCGAGCGCACGCTCGACCAGTTCGACGCCCTCCTCCTCGTCGAGGATCCAGTCGCGCCAGTCGCTCGTCCCGAAGCTCATACAGCCGAGGCAGATCCGGGAGACCTCCATCCCGGTCCGACCGAGGGTGGTGTACTCCATGGGCCCGCCACTCGACGGGTCGTCAAAAACCCACGGGCGGCGCGGACAGGGTTTTGCCCCTCGGGGCCCTAGCGGTCGTATGCGACGTTCGGCGGCGGGGGACCCGGACCGGGGAACGGACGGGCGGTGGCGGCGATGACGGTCTGGCTGCTCGGCGACCAGTTGAGCGCCGACGCCGCGCCGCTCTCGGCGGGCGAGCGCGTCCTGCTGGTGGAGGCCCACGGGTTCGCGGAACGGCGGCCGTACCACCCGGCGAAGCTGACGCTGCTGTTCGCGGCGATGCGGCGGTTCCGCGACGAGCTCCGCGACGACGGCCACGAGGTGGTCTACCTGCGGGCCGAGCGGTTCGGCGACGCCCTGGACGAGTACTTCGAGCGGCACCCGGACGACGACCTGACGCTGATGCGGCCCGCGAGCCACGGCGCCGCCGGGCGGCTGCGCGAACTCGTCGAGGCGCGGGGCGGGTCGCTCTCGGTCGTCCCGAACGGCCTCTTCCTGACGACCCCGGCGGAGTTCGACGCCTGGGCGGCCGACCGCGACGGGTCCCTGCGCCAGGAGAACTGGTACCGCCACGTCCGCCGGCGCACGGGCTACCTGATGGACGGCGACGACCCCGTGGGCGGGGAGTGGAACTACGACGGGGAGAACCGCGAGACCCCGCCCGAGGGCTGGGAAGCGCCACCGCTCCCGAGGTTCGACGACGGGTACGTCGCCGAGGCGGCCGCGTGGGTCCGGGAGCGGTTCGACGGCTGGGGGAGCGACGTCGATCCGGCGGCGTTCCCGTGGCCGGCGCGTCGCGAGGACGCACTGCGGGCGCTCGATCACTTCGTCGAGCACCGGCTGCCGGCGTTCGGCCCCTACCAGGACGCGATGCTCGGTGACGAGTGGGCGCTCGCCCACTCGCTGCTCTCCTCGTCGCTCAACCTCGGCCTGCTCCGCCCGGAGGAGGTCGTCGAGGCGGCGATCGAGGCACACGGGGCCGGCGACGCGCCGATCAACAGCGTCGAGGGGTTCGTCAGGCAGGTGATCGGCTGGCGGGAGTTCATGCGCCACGTCTACCGACGGGAGATGCCGGGGATGGCCGAGGCGAACCAGCTCGGGATGGAGCGTGACCTGCCGCCGGCGTACTGGGCCGGCGACGGCGAGGGGACGGACATGCGGTGTCTCGCCGATGCGGTCGAGGGGGTATGGGAGCGCGGCTACGCCCACCACATCGAGCGGCTGATGGTCCTCTCGAACTTCGCGTTGCTGTACGGTGCCGACCCGCACGAACTGAACGAGTGGTTCCACCTCGGGTTCGTCGACGCCTACCACTGGGTGACGACGCCGAACGTCGTCGGCATGGGGACGTTCGCGACCGACGCCCTCTCGTCGAAGCCGTACGCCTCGTCGGGCAACTACGTGAACCGGATGAGCGACCACTGCGCGGACTGCGAGTACGCCGTCTCGCGCACGACCGGCGAGGGGGCCTGCCCGTTCAACGCCCTCTACTGGGACTTCCTGGAGACACACGAGGAGCGGCTGCGCGGCACGGGGCGGATGGGGCTCGTCTACTCCCACCTCGACGACAAGGACGAGGCGGAGATGGCGGCCATCCGGGAGCGCGCGGCGGCGCTCCGGGAGCGCGCGGCGGACGGCGACCTCTGAGCGGACCGGGTCTCACGGCTCCGGGGCCGTCGCTCGCCGGCTGAAAAACGCGGGGCGGCGCCACGCGGCGTGGCGCCGCGCGGGGTCGTGGCGGTTACCTACAGGCGCTGGAGGTTGGTCGCTCGTGGACCCTTCTCCGCCTGCTCGATCTCGAACTCGACTTCCTGGCCCTCCTCCAGGTCCGGGCCGCCGATGTCCTCCATGTGGAAGAACACGTCCTCGTCGGAGTCCTCCGTTTCGATGAAACCGTAACCGCCACTGTCGTTGAAGAACGCAACCGTACCGGTCGCCATTGCGGCCGTAGCAACGGCGACCGGGTAAATAAGGGTTCCGGGCACCGTCCCCCGGGCGACGACGGGCTCGGACCC
The DNA here is from genome assembly GCA_042217265.1 of Haloferacaceae archaeon. Classification (GTDB taxonomy): domain Archaea; phylum Halobacteriota; class Halobacteria; order Halobacteriales; family Haloferacaceae; genus CAZMLQ01. The sequence continues at coordinate 6,745 of JBDGSZ010000087.1, read as the reverse complement.
GTCGAGAGAGCGTTCCGTCGGTTCTGACGCCCTCAGGCCGGCCCGGCCCGTTCAACGGCCCATCGCGTGGAACTCCTCGTTCGGCCGCATGTCGGCGAACATCGCCATCCGGTTCGAGAGGTTGAAGAAGGCGGCGACGCTCGCGATATCCCAGACCTCCTCCTCGCTGTACCCGGCCTCGCGGACCCGCTCGACGTCGTCCTCGGTGACCTCGCGCGGGCGCTCGGTCAGCTTCACGGCCAGGTCGAGCATCGCCAGCCGTCGTTCCGTGACGTCCGCGGTGCGGTAGTTGGCCACGAGCTGGTCGGCGAGCGTCGGATCCTCGGCGTAGATCCGCGCCAGGGCACCGTGGGCGACGTTACAGTAGTAGCAGTGGTTGACGCCGGAGACCGCGACGACGATCATCTCCACCTCGGCGCGGTCGAGGCTCGTGTCCTCGACGAGCGCGTCGTGGTACGCGAAGAAGGCCCGGAAGTGCGAGGGCTTGTACGCGAACGCCGAGAAGACGTTCGGCGTGAAGCCCGCGCGGTCGGTCTCCTCGGCGATCCGCTCGCGGAGGTCCTCCGGGAGGTCTTCGAGGTCCGGCACCGGGAAGCGGGTCATCGCGTCGTCGCGGAGCGTCGGATCGTCCGCCATGGCATCCCTACCTCCGGGACCGACGAAAAACCTGCCGGGGCCGGCCCTCCGTACGGTCGCCGAACTGGGTCCACGCGGAACGGGCGGCGGTCAGATCCGGGCTGCGCCGACCACGGCCGCGGTCGCGGCCAGGACGCCAACCGCGAGGAGGCCGTAGTTCCAGACCGGGTCGTCGGCGGTCGTCACCGAGAGCGAGTAGCGACGCCCCGAAAGCGGCCAGAGAAGCGCGACCCCGGCGGGCGTGAGCAGGTCGGCGACGAGGTGCGCGACGACGGCCAGCGCCCCGAGCGCGAACCCGTAGGTCCCGAACAGGGCCCCGTCGGCGCCGAGGGGCCGCGCCGCGAGGACGCCCGCGAGCGCGAACCCGGCGCCCACGAGCGCCGCGAACCCGAGCGTGTGGGTCGCGCCGCGGTGGGTCAACCCGGGGACGCGCAGGTCCGCGTCGGGAAGGGTCGCCAGCCAGACCATCGTCCCGCCGGTCAGGAGCGCGAGCCCCGGCCGGCCGGCGGCCACGAGCGCGAACCCGACCGGGGCGAAGACGAGCAGCGACACCCCGTAGTGGCCCTTGCGGTACACGGGACCGACTGGCGTCGCATCACACAAAAGCGGTCGGACCGGCGCGCCGGGCACCGCACGGGTGCCGACGCGGCCGCGGCCCGGACGGAGGGCTGTCGCGGGGGACCGCGACTGAAGGGGCCGGCGCGAGGGGTCACACCGGCGACGGGACAGACTGAGGCGGGGACCGGAGGCCCACGGTCGCGGGCGGCGCTCGCCCGGCGGCCCTACCCGACGACCACCTCCGGGTCGGTTCCAGCGGCGTTGCCGGCGGGACGGGGCATCCCATGCCCGCGCGTCCCGGCGGCGCGTGCTCGGCCGAACATCCGACGTTCTTTTGGCTTACCTAAAACCTAATGAACGCTTCGTTTTAGGCAAACCAAAACACTCGGGCGGCCGGAGTGCACCGCGGATGGTGTCGCCGACGGGGTTCCGGCGCCGGCCGGAACGGTTTTGCGCGGGGACGGCCAGCCCGAACCGTGATCCGGGGCGACCGGTGGCTCTACGGCTGGGCGTTCGGATACGCGGCCGTCGGCGGCGCGTCCGTCCTCGTCCCGCTGTACGCGATCGAACTGGGCGCCGGGGCCTTCGTCGTCGGACTCGTCGCCGCCACCGCCGCGTTCGCCGGCGTCCCCGGGGCGCTCCTGTGGGGACGGCTGGCCGCCGGGACGCGCCGACGGCGCCCGTTCGTGCTCGTGACGCTCGGGGCCACGGCGGCGACGCTCGCCCTCGTGCCGCTCCTGGCCTCGCCGTGGACGGTCCTCGTCGCGAACGCCGTCCTCTGGTTCGTCGTCGCCGCGGCCGCGCCGGTGCTCAACCTGATCGCCATCGAGGGCGTCCCGGAGTCGCGCTGGGGACGGCGGCTCGGCCTGCTCAATGCCTACCAGGGGTATGGGTGGGTCGGGGGGTTGGCCGTGGGGACGGCCTGGACCGCCGTCGCGTCGCGGCTTCCCGGCGGGGATCCGGGCCTGCGACCGCTCTTTCCCCTCCTCGCGGGGGTGGCGGCTCTCGGACTGGCGCTCGTCCGCGTCTGGTATCCCGAGCGGCCGACGACCGACCCGGCCCGCTTCCGGCGCGCGTTCAGGCGGATGTCGGGCGGGCCGGGCGCCGGGCGGTACCTGCGGTCGGTCCCGTACGGGCTCGGGCGGGTGTACTGGACCGTCGTCAGCGCCCGCCGGGGACCGGGGGCGTACCGCTCGCGGTTCGACCGCGAGCTCCGCCGGTACCTGTTCGCGTCGACGCTGTTCGCCACCGGGTTCGCCGTCTTCTGGGGGCCAATGCCCGCCTTCCTCCGGGCGGTACCGTTCGACACCGGGACCGTGTTCGGCCTCTTTCTCGTGGCCAACCTCGGGTCGGCCGTCTGCTACGGCCCGGTCGGCGACCGCGCCGGCGAGGGCTCCGCCGACCGGCTCCAGCGGGGCGCGCTCGGCGCGCGGGCCCTGCTCTTCGCCGCGGTGCCGGCCGTCGTGATCCTCCCGCGGAGGGTCTCGCTCTGGTCGCTCGGCGTCGTCTTCGCGCTCGTCGGGGCGACGTGGGCCGTCCTCGCGGTCACGACCCCGGGCCTGGTCGGGGGGTTGGCGGACCCCGACGTCCGCGCGGAGGCGCTGGGGGTACAGGCCGCGCTCGCGGGGGTCGGAACCGGCATCGGGAGCGTCGCCGGCGGCGCGGCCGCCGCCGCCGTCGGCTACGGCCCGACGTTCGTCGCCGCCGGGGGGCTGGTGCTGGCCGGAGGCACCCTCGCGTTCCGTGTCGGCTGATCCCGCGCGCCGGGCGCCGAGCGGGGAGTTTACGTGCGCGCGGCGCCGAGCCCCGGCGTGACCCGCGACCCGCTGGCGGCGTTCGACGGCGCCGTCGTGGCCGCCGTCGCCGATGACGACGACCGCCTGCGTCGGCTCGCCCGCCGCCACCAGGAGGCGGTCCGCGAGAACCCCGGCGTCGACGACATCGTCTACGAGTGGCGCCGGGCGTACCCCCACCAGCCACTCGTCGGGCGCACCGACGGGGCCTACTATCTGCTGGTCGAGCCGGCGGCGTGGCGCGAGTTCGGCGACGCCCTGGGTCTCGACGACGTGGAGCGGGGCCTGCTCACGACGCTCCACGCCCGCCAGTTCGCCGCCGCGGTGGGGGAGCCGGGCGACGACCGCCGCGAGCCGCTGGTGTTGACCCGGCCCTAAAACCCCAGCCGGTCGGCGATGACGACGTGCTGGATCTCGCTGGTCCCCTCGCCGATCTCCATCAGCTTCGCGTCGCGGTAGAACCGCTGTGGCGCGAAGTCCTCGGTGTAGCCGTACCCGCCGAGGACCTGGACGGCGTCCTCGGCGACCTCGCGGGCGGCCTCGCTCGCGTCGAGTTTGGCGAGCGCCGCCTCGAGGGTCACGTCCTCGCCCGCGTCGTACCGCCACGCCGCGTCGGTGGTGAGCAGCCGGGCCCGCTGGGTCTTGCGGTACATGTCGACCAGCTTGTCCCGGATGGCGTCGAACTCCGCGATCGGTCGGCCGAACTGCTCGCGCTCGCCGGCGTAGTCCCGCGCAGCCTCGTAGGCGCCCTGCGCGAGGCCGACCGAGAGGGCGGCGATGGAGACCCGCCCGCCCTGGAGCGTCTGCATCGTCTGGGTCCAGCCCTCCCCCTCCTCGCCGAGCAGACGGTCGCCCGGGAGGTACAGGTCGTCGAAGCGGATCTCGCAGGTCGGCGAGGAGTTCAGCCCCATCTTCTCCCAGACCGTCTCGACGTGGAACCCGTTGTCGTCGGGGTCGACGATGAACGTCGAGATGCCGTCGTAGCCCGCCTCGGGGTCCGTGACGGCCTTGACGAGGACCGATCCCGCGACGTTCGCGTTAGTGATGAACTGCTTGACGCCGTTCAGCCGCCAGCCGTCGCCGTCGGGGGTCGCCCGCGTCTCCATGTCGCTGGCGTCGCTGCCGGAGCCGGGCTCGGTGAGCGCCCACGCCCCGAGTTCCTCGCCGGTCGCGAGCGGCCGGAGCCACCGCTCGCGCTGCTCGTCGGTGCCGTACGCCTCGATGGGCTTGGCGCCGAGGCTGGTGTGGGCTGCAAACGAGAGGCCGACGCCGCCGGAGACGCGTCCGAGTTCCTCGCAGACGAGCGCGTACATCAGCTGGTCGCCGCCGAGGCCGCCCCACTCCTCGGCGACCGGCACGCCCATCACGTCGAGGTCGGCCAGGTCGTCGAAGATCTCGCGAGGGAACCGGGCCTCGTCCTCGATCTCCTGGGCGACGGGGGCGACCTCCGACTCGCAGAACTCCCGGACCGTCTCCCGGACCATCCGGTGTTCCGCAGGGAGTTCGAGGTCCATGCCCGTCGTTGGCGGGACGGGCGTATAAACGCCGCCCACACGAGTTATCCGGCTCCGGGGCGTACGGAGGGCGATGGAGATTCGGCGGTTGGTCCGGGGGCAGGTCGAGTGGCCCCGGCTGGAGGCGGTCGCCGGCGAGATCGCGGAGCGGTACGACCGCGACGCGGTCCGCGTGCGCTTTCTGGAGGCGGACAACTGGCTCTCGACGCCGATGGTCGTCGACGAGGAGTGGTTCGTGAAGGTGATCTCGCGACAGAACTCCATCGTCCACGCGCTGTTCACCACCGGGCGGAACCTGGGGGCGTTCTCCGCAGGCACCGAGGGCTTCTTCGAGCACTTCGGCACGGCCTACGACATGGCCGAACACGAACTGGAGGCGACCCGGCGGATGCGCGACCTCGGGGTGGACGCCCCGGAGCCGGTCGAGGCGTTCGAGACCGACGGCCTCGGGGTCGTCGTGCTGGAGTACCTGCCGGAGTTCCGGTCGCTCGACGCCGTCGGACCGTCCCTGGTGGAGGATCTCGCCCCGGACCTGTTCGTCGCGCTCAGGCGGATGCACGACGCGGGGCTCGCCCACGGCGACCTGCGGGCCGAGAACGTCCTCGTCTACGAGGGCGATCTCCATTTCATCGACGCGACCAGCGTCCGCGAGGACGGCCGTGCCGACGCGCAGGCTTACGACGTGGCCTGTGGCCTCGGTGCGCTCGTTCCCCTCGTCGGCGCCCCCGCCGCCGTCGACGCCGCCGCCACGGCGTACGACCCCGACGAGCTCCTGGCGGCCGAGGAGTTCCTGGACTTCGTGAACATCCGTCCGGACCACGACTTCGACGCCGCCGCGGCAAAAGGCGAGATCGAGAAGCGCCTCGTCGACTGATCGCCCGGTCGGGGCGGTCGTCGTGCCCCGGCCGACGGTTCGTGCCCGCCCGTGAGCGCCCGGAGCGGTCGTCGCGAGCCGCCCGGCCCCCGGCTCAGTCGGCGACCGCCCGCTCGAAGGCCGCGACGTTTCGCCGGTTGGCGCGCACGGCGGCGTCGGCGAGCGGGCCGGCGAAGGGCAGCGCCCCGACCGCGGCGTCGGCGACGACCCGGAGGAGCATCCACGCGAGCGTCCGGGGCGGGACGCCGGCGAGGGCCGCCTCCGCGACGACGTACAGCGAGCAGACTGCGCCGATGACGCTCCCGCCGACGGGGAAGACCGAGAGGAGCGGGTCGAGACCGACGCGAAAAGAGGTCCCGGGGACGCGGATGGCGTCGTCGAGCAGGCGGGCGAGCAGGCGAGCGCGGCGGAGACCGGCGGGTTCGCTCATACCCGACGGACGGCGGGCACGGCCTTCAACCCCGTAGTCGACCCCGCCGGGTCGGCGGGTCGGCCGTCGGTCACGCGAGCGGTCGCTTCCGGTCTGGCGGAATGCGGAAAGGGGTGGGACGGGGTGGGACCGGGAGCGGGCCGGACGTGGCGGATCGGTCGCGACCACAGCGGACCCCGGGCTGCGGTGCGAGCCTCGTGGTTGCCGACTCTCGACGAGAAAAGCGTCGATCCGTCGGCACCAGGAGACATGGGCAGGAGCCTGATAAAATCAACGACCGACGGCGGCCGAAACGTCGGGCGAGGCCGGTCAGGCGGCCGGGCCGAGGTCGCGCCGGAGCGCGTCCTCGAGGTTGTCGAGTTCCGCGTCGAGGTTGCGCTTGAAGAAGCGCTCGACGCCCGGGAGCCGGCCGTCGACGACGAACTCGTTGACGAGTCGTGCCCCGGACTCGGTCGGCTCGATGGTGTGCTGGCCGCGGACGTTCATCACCCGCGACCGGCCGGTGAACTCGACGTACTCCGGCGGCTCGCGGGTGACGTCCCGCGTCTCGACGGCGACGGTCGAGGAGACGACCGGGATGGGCAACGCGACCTGCCAGGTCGCGCTCCCGTCGGCGTTCACCTCGAAGTCCTCGACGACGCTTATCGCCCGCGCCCGCTTGGCCGGGTCGGCGATGAACTCCCAGACCTCCTCGGGCGACGCGTCGAACTCCAGCGTCCGGCTGACGCGGACGGTCATGGGTTGGTCTCCGGGAGAAGGCGACTAAAACCCGGCGGGAACGGGCGTCAGGGCGGAGTGACGCGCCAGGTCGTCGAGCGGGCCCGGCCCCACTTCTCGATCTCCACCTCGTCGGATTTCTCGGCGAGGTGCGGGAGACGGGAGCCCACCTGCTTTGCGGTCATTCCGAGGGCGTCAGCGATGTTCTTCGCCCGGAAGTACC
>JBDGSZ010000130.1:0-10475 GCA_042217265.1 Haloferacaceae archaeon | reverse complement strand
CACGAGGTCTCTGTACGATATTGCTTCTCTGGTCTATGGATGCATCCAGATATTACCTCGGAGCATTTTTATTAGATAAAAATTACTTCTGGGCTTAACCGAATACGAATGGTGGTTCGAGGAGCGCCTGGTCGAGCGCCACGACCTGACGCCCGCCGAGCCGGAGACGGTCCGCGCGGCGTTCGACCCCGAGGAAGAGCCGCGCGGCCTCGCCGGCGGGGTCGGCAGCGTCGCCCGGACCGTCTCGCGCAACGCCGGGATGGCGGCGGCCGGGGGGTTCGTCGGCACGGTCCTGATGGCCGGGGGCCTCGGGACGGCCGCCGTCGTGGGGGTGCTCTCCCCGACGTCGTTCGCTGAGATCGCCGAACTCGTCGGCTTCCCGTCGAGCCCCCTGCTCGGGAGCGCGCTCTTTCTCGTCGGCGGCACGGTCACCTGGCCCCTCCTCTTCCTGGCCTTCTCGGAGTTCCTCCCCGGTCGCCTGCTCTTCGAGAAGGGCCTGGTCTTCGCGACCATCATCTCGACCGGGTTCGTCGTCGCCTTCTACACCGGACAGCGGGGCCTCGCGCTCGTGGGCTACCTCGGGTTCGTGATCGTCGCCCACTGGGCCTACGGGCTCGGGCTGACGGTGACCTTCCAGTTCCTCCGGGCGCGCCGGGGGACGCCGGAGGAGGGCGGATGAGCGGGAGCGACGGATCGCCGCTGTTCACCTACGCCGCCCCGTTCCTGGGGGTCGTGCTCATCGCCGTGGGCATCGGCGCGGCGGTCCCGGGGGGGTACGCGCTCATCCAGGAGGACATCACGGACTGTGGCAACCCGACCATCAGCGTCGAGTCGCCGGCGGCGACCGCCGAGCGCCTGGACCGCGAGGATCCGCGCCTCGCCCGCTTCGCGTACGCGGACCTCGCGCCCGCCGAACGCCGGGCGTTCGAGGAGGCGCTCGCGGACCCCGTCGGCGAGGCCCGGGTCGACGGGCCCGTCCCGCACGCCGACGCCTTCCGGAACGGGAGCGTGGTGACCTACCGGGGCGAGCGCCACTACGTGGCCGTCGTCGCGGAGAACCCCTGCTTCGTGGCCGCGCCGCTCCAGTTCCCGCTGGGCGTCTTCGCCATCGCGCTGGGGACCGCCGGGGTGCTGACGCCGCCGCTGTACCGCCGGCTCGTCGACCTTGAGGAGCGGGTCGGCCCCGACTGAACGGCACGGAACGGGACGGGACGGCCCCTCAGACCGCCGCGCCGACGTAGAGGACCGCGACCAGGAACAGCCAGACGGCGTCGACGAAGTGCCAGTAGAGCGAGGTGGTGCGGATGGACGCGTCGCGGTCGGGGCCGTACCCCCCGCGGAGCGCCCGGCCGAACGCGATGCCGATGAGGACGACGCCCAGCGCCACGTGGAGGCCGTGGAGGCCGGTGAGGCCGAAGAACGCGCTGGCGAACGCGCCGCTGACCGGGGTGAACCCCTCGCCGACGAGGAACTCGTGGTACTCCAGGGCCTGCCCGCCGAGGAAGACCACGCCCAGCGCGAGCGTCGTCCCGAGGAGGGCGAGGAAGCGGCGGCGGTCGCCCGACTCCAGCGCCGCGTGGGCGTAGTGGATGGTCACGCTGCTCGCGACCAGGAGCAGCGTGTTGACCGCGACCAGCGACCCGAACAGCGGGGGGAGGTCAGCGGGCGGCCACGTGCCGACGCGGAGGAAGGCGTAGTACACGAAGCCGGCCGAGAACGTCGCGACGTCGGAGACGAGAAAGAGGACCATCGCCCCCACGTACATGTCGTCGCGCGGCGACGCCGGCAGCGACCCGCCCAGGAACGCCTCGCTTGCCCACCCGAACAGGCCGACGAGGAGGCCGACGGCGCCGAGGGCCACGAGCGCGACCGGGAGCGGCGTCGGGACGAGCCCCCGGCCGACGAACAGCAACCCGACGCCGAGATAGAGGCCGCCGGCGCCGACGGCCGCGACGAGCGGCCAGCGGCTCGCGTGCTCGTGGGCTCCCTCGCCGTCGCCCGCGTGGTGGGCCGTCGGCGGGTCGAGCATACCCACGCCTGTGGGCGGAACCGGGTTAAGTGGTCCGGCGCTCTATCGCCGTCTCGACGGCGTCGGCGACGGTCCCGTACGAGTAGCCCCCGAGACGGCGGTCGCCGACGAACACCGTCGGCGTCCCCGGGACGTCGCGCTGCCGGCCCTCCCGCCGGTCGGCCGCCACGGTCGGGCGGTAGCGGCCGCGCTCGACGGCCCGTCGGACGACCGCGCCGTCCACGCCGACCGCCTCGGCCTGCCGGCCGAACGTGTCGAGCGAGTACTCGCCCTGCCGGCGGTACAGCCGGGTCGCGTAGGCGAAGAAGGCGTCGTCGCCCGCCTCGGCCTGGACCGCCCGGGCCGCGACCGCCGCCGCCCACGACCACCGCTCGTGGACGGGGACGGGGAAGTCGTTGTGGACGTACCTGACCCGCCCGGGGTCGACGTACGCCGACTCCAACCGCGGGAGGACCTCGAGCGCGAACGTCCGGCAGTGGGGGCAGGCGAAGTCCTCGTAGGCCGCGACCGTCACCGGGGCGTCGGGGGCGCCCTTCGTCGGGGCGGGGAGCGTGTCCGTCGGGTGGTCCGTCGTCGGTCCGCCCCCCGCGTCGCCGACACAGCCGGCGACCCCGGCGAGCGCGGCGCCGACCGCCCCGAGGACCGTCCGCCTGGACGGGCCGTCCGCGCCCGTCACGGGACGTACCAGATGCCCCGCCGCCGGTCGAGGACCTGTCCGACGACGACGTGCGGGAGGGCGACGACGCTGATGAAGACGCTCCAGAACGCGACCGCGCCGAACCGGAAGGAGGCGGCCGCGAGAGGGTTGGGGACGACAAGCCGGAACCCGAGGGCGACCAGCGCCGTCGCCAGCGCCCCGGCGACGAGGACGCCCCACGCCCGGAGCGCGGTGCCCCCGGGCGAGTCGGCCGCGAGGAGGTCGGGGCCGTCGGGGCTCGGCTCGTCGACGGCGAGTTCGCGGGCCACCTGCCGGAGCGAGTACCAGAGCGGGAAGTACAGGCCGACGGCCACGAGGACGGGGACGACGGCGAAGTACGTCACGAGCAGGGTCGTCTCGGCGGCGTCGGCCAGCCAGGCGCCAGAGCCCGTCCGGTTGTAGAATCCCCACCCCAGGTGGGCGAGGACCGTCGCGCCGTACAGGCCGCCGACCAACGGTCGGACGACCTCGAAGTGCGTCGCGACGGCTCCGAGGCCGCCGGGGTCGACGAGTCCGACCATCAGGCCGCTGAACGCCCGGAACGTGTGCGGGAACGCGACGATGGGGACGGCCATCACCGCGCCGCCGCGGGCCGCCACGGCGAGGAGGCGCTGTGGCCGCGAGCGCAGGTGGTCGGTCCCCGTCGTCGCCGCGAGGACGTGGAAGTCGCCGCCCCCGCCCTTCGCGACGGCGACGGCGATCGCCAGCGCCAGCCCGGCGACGGGCGCGAGGCGGAACAGGCCGACGAACGCCCCGGCGGCGAGGAGGTAGCCGGCGACGTACCGGCCGCGGAAGCGGATCGCCCGGCGCCGGAGGTTGGCGAAGTGTTCGTACCCGCCGTGTGGCAGGTTCAGCGCGACCATTCCGACCAGGTAGACCGCCGCCCGGGTCCGAACCGGGACGCGCACGCCGGCGGCACGCAGGCCGAGAAAGAGCGCGACGAGGCCGGCGAGCGCCGCCCGGGAGACCGAGAGGGCGGTCGATTCAGCGTCCAGCGAGTCGCGAACGCGTGCGACGCTCATCACCGTCGCGTAGGGTCGCGAGGGGGTTGACCGCCCGCCCGAAACCTTGCGGGGGTTCAAGAGCGCTCGACGTTCGCCGGGATCGGACGGGTCGGCCATCGCGAGCGTTCGGGTATCCGGCCGCGGGGAGCAGTCCCGCGGTCAGTCGGCCCCGGCGGCCTCGCCGGAGCCGTCCGCGTCGGTCCGGGTCACGTCGACCGCCGCGTGCTTGTACTCCGGGATCTCGGCGACCGGATCGAGGGCGTCGGCCGTCAGGGCGTTGACGAGCGGATCGGCGTGGTGGAAGGTACAGAAGACGGTCCCTTCGCGGACCGACGGACTCACGTCGGCGGTCACCGTCACGCGTCCCCGCTCGTTCGAGACGGCGACCGTGTCCCCGTCCTCGATCCCCCTAGCCGCGGCGTCGTCGGGGTGGATCCGGAGGACGTTCCCGTCGCGCATCGCCGTCAGCCGGCCGGAGCGCCGCGTGAGCGCGCCGCTGTTGAAGTGTTGGAGCACCCGGCCGGTGGTCAGGACCAGCTGGTCGTCGTCCGGGTCGTCGACCGGCGGAACCGGGTCGACGGGAACCAGCGGCGCCGTTCGCTCGCCCGTCGCGAAGGTATCGGCGTGTAGCACGTCGGTACCCGCGTCCGCACCCGCCGGAAACGGCCACCGCTGGTAGCCGTCGCCGATCCCGTCGTAGCTCATCCCCGCGTAGAGCGGGTTCACCCGCGTCAGTTCGTCGAAGACCACCGCCGGACCGTCGTACTCGAACGCGTCGGGGCGGTCGGTCAGCCGCCGACCGAGCTCGGTCAGGATGTCGAGATCGCGGCGGGCGGTTCCGGGGAGGTCGGCGTTCGGGCGCATCCGCATCACGCGGCGGTCGGTGTTGGTGACGGTTCCGGCCTTCTCGGCCCAACTGCTCCCGGGGAGGACCACGTCGGCGTGTGCCGCCGTCTCGGTCTCGAACAGGTCGACCACGAGACAGAAGTCGAGGGCGTCGAACGCCGACGCCACCTCGGTCGCGTTCGGCTCCGTGACCGCCGGGTTCTCGCCGAAGACGACCGCCGCCCGGATCTCGTCGCCGAACCGGTGGGTCGCCCGGACCTCGGTCAGCCCGGGATCGGCCGGCGGTTCGACGCCCCACTCGTCGGCCACCCGTGCCCGGGCGTCGGGATCGGTGACCGGTTCGTATCCGGGGAGGACGTCGGGGAGTGCGCCGACGTCACCCGCGCCCTGGACGTTGTTCTGGCCGCGGAGCGGGTTGACGCCGGCGCCGCGTTCGCCCACGTTGCCGGTCAGGAGCGCGAGGTTCAGCAGGGCGTGGACGTTGTCCGTGCCACAGCGGTGCTGGCTCATCCCCATGCCGGTGACGATGGCCGCGACGTCGGCCTCGCCGTACGCCCGGGCGGCCGCCCGGAGGTCATCGGGATCGACCCCCGCCGTTTCGGCGGCGGCATCGACATCGACGTCGTCGAGATGGGCCACGAGCGCCTCGCGTCCGGTCGTCCGCTCGGCGACGAACGTCTCGTCGATCAAGCCCGCGTCGAGAAGCACCTTCGCCATCGCGTTCAGGAGGCGGATGTCCCTCCCCGGCCGCACGGGCAGGTGGATGTCCGCGGCGTCGGCGGTGTCGTTCGCCCGCGGGTCGACGTGGATCAGGGTCGCGCCGTCGCGGACTGCCGGCAGGAGGTACGACCTGAACGCGACGGGGTGTTGTTCGGCGGGGTTCGCGCCGGTCACCAGCAGACACTCGGTCCCGGCGAGGTCCTCCAGCGTGTTCGTCATCGCGCCGGCGCCGAACCGCTCGTCCATCGCGGCGACGGTCGACGCGTGACAGAGCCGGGCGCAGTTGTCGACGTTGTTGGTCCCGAGGACCCGCGCCAGCTTCTGGAGGACGTAGTTCTCCTCGTTGGTACAGTTCGAGGAGGCGAAGAAGTGGACGGCGTCGGGCCCGTGCTCGTCGACGACCGCGCGCAACCGGTCGACGGCGCGGCCCAGCGCCTCGTCCCACGGCGCAGTCACGAAGTGCCCGTGCTCGCGGACCAGGGGTTCGGTCAGACGGTCCCCGTGGGCGACGACGTCGAACGCCGCCGCCCCCTTCGGGCAGATCTCGCCGTCCCGGTTCACCGGTCCCTCCGCACCCGCCGCGGTCGCGTTGCCGGCGTACTCGACGGTACAGCCGACGCCACAGAACGGGCAGACGGTCCGACTCGGCTCGAACGTTCGATCCTGCTCGTCGGTCATGGGTGTCGTCCCGGCCGCCCCCGGCGCCGACCTGCGGACGCGGCGGCCGGAGGGGACCGGTCGTGCCGTCCTACGGACCGCGGACACCTGACGGTCGACCCCGAATATTCCGGCAGGGGGTCACCGGGAGGGAGTCCCGGCCCCGGCCGGGAGGACGAGACCGCCGAGGGAGAGCAGGCCGTCCGTCGCGAGACAGGCGACGAAGGCGACCGTGCCGAGTTTGCCGCCGAAGCCGCCGAAATGCGGGGCCACGCCGACGAAGAGGCCGCCGGCCACGACCCCGGCGAACGACATCACCGTCTCGTTCGGGATCCGGTCGGGGCGGGCCATCCCGGCGAACGACGCGCAGAACGCGGCGGCGGCGACCGTCCCGCCGGCGGGCGCGAGCGCCGGACAGAGCAGGCCGGCGACGATGCCGACGACCGCCGATCCGACCACGGGACCGTGGTCGAGGCGGATGCTTAGTACGAACGTCGCCACGGCGGCGAGCGCCGCGGCCCCGACCGAGAGGGCGGCGACCGTCGGGGCGAGCGGCGACGCCGGCGCCGGCGTCGACCCCGTCGCGAGCGCGACGGTGGCACAGCCGACGAACGCCGTCGTCCCCAGTTTGCCGCCGAAGCCGTTGAAGACCCGCTTGGCGGCGACGAAGGTCACGCCGGCGACCGCCCCGGCCGCGGCGACGGTCACGTCCCCCGCGAACACCTCCGGGTGGACCATCCCGACGAACGATCCACAGTAGGCCGGCACGCCGTAGTCGGCCGCAACGAGATGCGAGAGGAGGCCGACCAGACCGGCGGCGATCACCGCGCCGAGCGCCGCTTCGAACGCGAGCCATCGGGTCAGCGGCGCGGCGACGGTCACCGCGACGACGCTCACGGCGTCGGTTCGCGTCAGGACGAACGTCCCGTCCACGACCCGACGGAGTTCCCGGAGCGCCACGTGCGCGATACAGGGGAGGGCCGTCGCGGCGACGGCCGCCCGGACGAGCGGCGCGGCGCCCGACGCCTCCGGGGCGGCGACGCCACACCCGGCGAGCAACATCGTGGCCGCCGCGGCCGTCAGCGCGAGCGCCGCGACGGCCTGAACGGTGCGTCGCACGGGAACGGCTGTGGACCGCTCGCCGAACTACCCCGAGCCACAATACTGCGGACCTGCGGGGATGCCCGTCGAGGACGTGACGTCCGATATGCCCCAGCGGGTGCTCCTCCCGACGGACGGCAGCGACGGGACCGCCGTCGCGGCCGACCATGCCTTCGCGCTCGCCCGCGTCGACGACGCCGACGTCCACGTCCTGTCCGTCGTCGATACCCGAAACCGCTTCGGCGGCGAGTCGTCCGGGGCCGCGAGTGCGACGGCGGGGATGCGGTCGGCTTGTGCGGAGGCCGAGCGAGCGGTCCGTGACCTCAGCGAGCGGGCGCCCGACGACGTCGCGGTCGACACGGCCGTCCGGACCGGCGTGCCACACGAAGCGATCCTCCGGTTCGTCCGAAAACGCGACGTCGACCTCGTGGTGATGGGAACCCACGGCTGGACCGGTGCCAGCCGGGTGCTACTGGGTAGCGTCGCTGAACGCGTCATCAGACACTCGCCGGCCCCGGTCCTCGCCGTTCCGCTCGACGGGACGCCACGGGACGACCGGTCGGGGATCGCCGCCGCCTCGAGCGAGCGGTCCGGAACCGGGTCGGAACGCCGCTGACGCGGGACGAACCTGAACCCCCGGACCGGATCCGAGCGTCTGGGAGAGTGCGTGTCGCTTTTTCATTTACCGGGCCCTGGATCCCTCCGATGCCGGACGGGATACGTGCCGAACTGGCCGTTCACGGGCTCTCGAACTGTCCGGTGGCGGCGCTCTCCGCGGAGCGGGACGAGTCGGTGACCGGCGTGCGGTGGACGCGGGACGACGGGCGGTTGGTCGAGGAGTTCCGCGTCGACGACGACGTCCCTGCCGACGCGCTCGCGGGCGCCGAGTCGCTCGTCGACCTCGGCGACGAACGCGTCTACCGGTACAGCCGCGAGGTCGACGGACGGTGTGCCTGCGAGATCGTCGAGTCGTTCGACGCGCCGCCCGCCGACGTCCGCGTCGACTCCGGGACGCTCGTCCTGACGCTCCACCTCGGGGAGGCAGGGACGCTCCGGGACGTCGTCCGGGAACTCGACGCCGTCGCCGACCGTATCGAGATGCGCTACGTGGTCCACGCGAGCGGCGACGACGACGGGGCCGTCGACCGGACGCTGGTCGACCGGGGGCGACTGACCGACCGGCAACGCGAGGTGCTGGAGGTCGCATACGAGCGTGGCTATTTCGAGTACCCCGGCGGGGCCAACGCCACGGAGGTCGCAGCGGAACTCGACATCGGCCTGTCGACGTTCGCGGAGCACCTCGCGGCCGCGCAGTCGAAACTGCTGGACGACCTTCTCGGGGGGGCGTGATGGGTCGTGCGCCGCTCACCGTCCCGGAGGGCGGCACGCGCCGGCAGCACCCGGACCGTCAGTTCGCGTCGCCCTCGACCGCGGCCGCGACCGGACCGGTCCGCTCGGCCTTGTAGCCGAGGAGGCGGTCGTGGCCGTCGGCGGACATGAGGACGGGCCAGAAGGGCTCCTCGGCGGACAGGAGTTCGCCGTCCGCGGCCGCGTAGGGCTCCCCGGGCGGCACGCGCTCGAAGTTCCGGGCGTGAACCTCGTAGGACCGTCCCGGGCGTTTCTCCACCGTCTCCCGGACCCGGTAGTGGACCGTCTCGGTGGGGGCCGGGTCGCCGGAGAGCACGCCGGCGAAGCGCAGGAATGCGACGAGACACTCGTAGGCGTTCTCGGCGGCGCGGTCCGACCCCTGGTAACCGGCTTCGACGTTGACGAACCGGGGCAGGTTGACGCTCCGCCCCTCGACGACGCCGGTGAAGTCGGCGGCGTGTTCGAGCGGCAGCGCCCGCATCACCCGGGCCTTCTCGGCGTTCACGTGCGCCAGGGTCCCGAAGGGCTCGTCGAAGGAGACGGTGGCGTGGAAGCCGAGGGTGAGCAGGCCCTCCACCTCCGCGAGCAGGTCGTGGGCCAGCCGCTCCTCGTGCCGGTCGCCGTCGGGGTCGCCGGGGAACGAGCGGTTGAGGTCGGCGTCGACGAACCGCTCGCCGCGCTCCAGCGCGCGCTCGCTGGCGACGATCAGCTTGGCCGGCCGGCGAACCTCGCGGTCCTCCGCGCGGAACCGCTCGATCGCCCGCGCGCCACACGGCTCGTCGCCGTGGACGGCGCCCACGGCCGCCACCTCCGGGTCGCCCTCGCCTATCGTCACCACGCGCATGGGTCCTCGGCGCGCCCGCGGCTCAAAAGCGGTTCGTCTCGCGACGTCGACGGGGAAGTCGCCCCGGTTCGGGTCCGTCGGCCCCGCTCCGGCGACTGTCCGTCCGGTCGCGCCGCGTGCCGGGGAGCCACCCCTTCGTCGGCGAGACGCCCGACTGTCCCCGTTCGCCGGCTTCGCGGCGACGGGCGCCCCCGGCCCCGTCACACGTCGGGCTGTTCGACGTGTCGGCGCCAGAACGCGTCCTGCTGGTACTTCCCGTACGCGCCGCGGTACCCTCGGAGGCGGGCGACGGGGGCCAGGAGCGAAGCGATCGGCCGGGTCAGCCGCGGGTCGATCTCGGTGAAGGTCGTGTCCCCGGCCAGGCGGTCGGCGATGACCGCGCGCTGGAGGGGGCTGTCGGCGTCGACGGCGTCGTCGTGGGCGATGCCGCCCAGCGTCGGCAGGACGTGCCCGATGCGCCCGGGTGGCGATATCTCCGTCACGACGACCGCGAGGCCGTCCCCGGCCGCGCGGAATGTGTGGCGGGTGCCCGTCGGGACGGCGAGGCGCTCGCCGGCGGTGACGCGGCGCTCGTCGCCGTCGCAGTCGAAGACGACCGTGCCGCGCCGGACGTCGAACGCCTCCTCGCTGACCTCGTGGTAGTGCTCCGGCGGGCCGCCGTACCCGGGGCCGAACACGCTCACCGACCGGATGGTGTCGTCGTCCGCCGGGAGCGGGGCCGCCCACGCCGGCCGCGTCGAGTGGGAGGTGATCGGGCCGGTCCGCTCGCGGAGCAGGGCGGCCAGGTCCCCCTCGGGGTCGAACGCGAACCCCGTCCCGGGGACCGGGTCGCCCCCGTCGAGCGTCCGGCCGGTCGTGACCGTCGCCATACCCCCGGCTAGTGCCGAAGCGGTGAAACGCTTGCGCGCCCGCCACGCTTTATCCGCCGCGGGCCGACGGCCGACCATGTCCCGCGCCTCGGTGACGCCGCTGTGCTGTGGCTCCATCACCATGGACGC
Source organism: Haloferacaceae archaeon (assembly GCA_042217265.1). Classification (GTDB taxonomy): domain Archaea; phylum Halobacteriota; class Halobacteria; order Halobacteriales; family Haloferacaceae; genus CAZMLQ01. Next base: position 211 of record JBDGSZ010000130.1, on the reverse strand, counting down.
GAGCGCCCTCGTCCCCGGCCGGGCGGGCGAGGAGATCGAGGCCCCCTCGCTCGTCTTCCTGATCGAGACGGGGGACGGGACCCTGCTCGTCGACGTCGGCTTCGGCGACCCCGGACCGGCGGAGGAGCGCCACCCCGGATTCGACCTCCACCGCGATCCCGGGCACACCCTGCCGGCGGCGCTCGACCGCGCGGGCTACGCGCCCGCCGAC
>JBDGSZ010000067.1:0-10715 GCA_042217265.1 Haloferacaceae archaeon | reverse complement strand
GAGGGCGGGTCCTCGGCGTTCGGACCGACCACCGCGGGGACGAGCGTCGTGACGTCGTAGTTCTCGTCGACCGTCCCGCGGTAGATCATCCCGCCGTCGACCCGCATGTGCTTGAACTCGCCGGACTCGTCGGCCATCCCGGCGTTGACCTCCGAGAGGCCGACGTAGAGGTTGTCCCCGGGCTCCGCCCCGCGGGCGTTCCCGTCGGTGTCGATGCCCTCGGACTTGCGGAACTCGACGGTCCCCTCTACCTCGCGGGTGGCGTCGCGCGTCTCGAGGAACGGGACGCGCCGGAGCTCCTCGTCGACGTTCTCCGGGCCGCCCGCCTCCCACTGGCGGGCCCACTCGACGACCTCGTCGGGCGTGATGTAGTCCTGGTTCCCGTTCTCCGCGACTGCGCGGTCGGCCTCGGCCAGCGCCCGGTCGAAGTCGTCGGTCCACGAGGTCTCGGCGTGGTCGAGGTAGTCGAACTGGTCGACGTCGTCGTACTCCTCGATCCAGCTCAGCACCTCGCGGTTGCTCGAACTGCCGAGTTCCACCCATTCCAGTTCGATGATGGCCTCCCGCGGGTTCTCCTTGCCCTCCGGGACGTTCGTCCGCTTCGGGGCGAACAGCGTCCCGGAGACGTCCATCGGGTCGTCGTACTCCGGGATGGGCCTGTCCGCGACGAACTTGTACAGCCCGCCCTTGTCCTGGCCGTCGGAGGTGCCGTAGACGGTTCTCATGTCCCCGCAGAACTCCGAGAGTTCCCAGGAGGCCCGGCCCATGACCCAGTATTTCATGAACTCCGGCTCGTCGCTCGTGGGATTGCGGACGTCCGTGAGGTAGCCGTAGCGGTACTTGTTCGGGTAGTCATCGCCGATGAGCGCCTCCGTGTTCCGGTCGCCGGACTGGTCCACCGGGGTGGCACCGAGGTAGTACGCGAGGAGTTCGACGCCGGTGAGCGCCCAGTAGCCCTGGACGTACCAGGAGTCGTCGCCGAACTGCTCGTCGACGGCCTCCTGGATCCCGCTCGGGTTCGGCCGGTTGAAGAAGTGCCCCGCGCCGGCGATCCCGATGCCGCCGTTCTCCGACTCGACGAAGTCGCTCGCGCTCGCCAGCCCGGACGCGAGCGGGTGGGAGTACTCCTCCTCGGCCGGCATCGGCGTGCCCCACGGGCTGAGGTCGCCGCCGCAGTCGATTCGCGTCCCGCCGACCTCGCGGAAGCTCTCGAGGCTGGAGAGGTTGATGGCGTTCTCGAGGTCCGCCTCCCAGCCGTCGTCGGTCCGGGTGAGCGGGATGCGGCTGACGTCGCCCGGGCTCTGCTCGAAGTTGGTGAACAGGTACCCCTCGGTCCCGTCCTCGTTCGTGGGCACGAACTGGTTCATATCGGGGTTGTGCCCGAGGTCCGAGTACCGCGACCCGGCGAACTCGTCGACCCGCGCCCCGTTGGGCGTCCGCGGGACGCCGAGGTTCGCCTCCCCGCCGTCGATCGGGTCGTTCTCCCTGGCGAGGATCGTGTACTCGCCGTTGGCGACCCGGACCCGCCCCTGTTCGGCCTTGGTCTCCGGGATGGACAGTTCCTCGAAGTCGTCGTTGGTCCCGTCCATCCGGAACCGGTGGCCCTCGACGACGCCGATGGCCCCCTTGCTGTACTCCGCCGGGTTGTCCGTCGACGGATGCTGGAGGCTGAACAGCACCTCGCCGGTGTCGAAGACGAACGGGCCCGTCACCTCCGCGCCGAGCGCCGTCGTGGCGAACAGCTTCGCCTCCCCGTCGATGAACGGGGCGTTCCCCCCCTTTCCGTCGTTCGCCCCGGAGGCGGTCCCCACGCCCGCAGCCCCCATCGCCGCCGCGGCGGCCGCGCTGGAAATCAGCTGCCGTCTGCTGAACTCTGGCATGCGTGTGGACCGCAGGAACGGGCCCTGTTGAATCGTTATAATTGTGGTACGGCGGCCGCTATGGCGGTATATAGTCCACCCGACCGGTCCCGACCGGTCCCAACGACGTGTGGATCGGCCCCGACTTTCCCTCGACTGCGGCGTCGACCGACGGCCTCGAAACGTCCCCGTCGGGACCACGTGGCCGCCGCGAGGTACGGCCGACTGCGGCTCAGGCCTCGGGGTCGCCCCCGCCGTCGGTCGCCGCCAGCGCGGTGGCGTCGGTCCCTGCCGACGGACCGCTCGCCCCGGACGGCTCCTCGCCGAGCGTGAACTCGTCGAGCAGCCCGGTGAGTTCGGTCACGCGGTCGCCGAGTTCCTCCACCGACGCGGCGACGTCGCCCGCCGCGGATGACTGCTGGTCGGCGGCCGACGCGACCGATACGGCCTCGTCGCTGGTCCGGTCGCTGACCTCGCTTATCTCGTCGACCTGCGCGACAACCTCCTCGGCGGTCGCCGCCTGCTCGTCGGTCGCGTCGTTGATCTGCTGGACGCTGTCGTTGGCCGTCTCGACCCGCTCCGCGAGCTGCCGGAGCGCGTCGCTGGCCGCGGTGACCGTCTCGACGCTCGCCTCCATCCGCTCGTCCGTGTCGCGCATGTCCGCCACCGCCTCGTCGGTCGACTCCCGGACCGAGAGGATGCGTTCCTCGATGTCCTGGGTCGCATGGTCGGCCTGCTCTGCCAGGTCCTTGATCTCGTCGGCGACGACGGCGAAGCCCTCGCCGGCCTCGCCGGCACGGGCGGCCTCGATGCTGGCGTTCAGCGCCAGCATGTTCGTCTGTTCGGCGATCTCCTGGATGAGTTCGACGATCTCCTCGATTTCGGCCATGTCCTCGTTCAGCGCCTCGACCTCGGCGCTGGTCCGACCGGTCCGCTCCCTGAGCGACTCCATCTCGTCGATGGCGTCGGCGGCGGCCTCCCGTCCCTCGGCGCCGAGCTCCGCGGCCTCCGCGGTCTTCGACGCGACCGAGGCGGCCGACGAGGCGACCTCCTCGATCGTCCCCGAGAGGGTACTCATCTCGCTCGCGACTTCGTCGAGGCTCTCGCTTTGCTGTTCGGCGCCGGCCGCGATGGTCTGGACCGATCCGCTGACCCCGTCGCTGCTCGCGTCGATCTCGACGGCGCTGTCCCGGAGCTGGGCGGTCTCGGCTTCCACCGTCCGGGCGAACTCCTGGATGCGTGCGAGCGTCCCGCCGAGTTCGTCCATCATGTCGTTGAACGCCTCGCCGATCCGGGTCATCGCCTCGTTCTCGCCGTCCGGCTCGACCCGCGCCGTGAGATCGCCGGCGGCGGCCCGCTCCATCACCCGCCCGTAGTCGCGGGCCTGCTCCTGGAGCCGTTCGCTGACCGCTTCGGCTTCCTCGCGCGCCGCCTCGGCCTCCTGGTGCGCCGCCTCCGCCCGTTCGCGCTCCTCTTCGGCCTCCGCGCGGGACCGTTCGGCCTCGGCTCGGCGCCGCTCGGCCTCGCCGGTCGCGTCCTTCAGGTCGGTGACGACGGCGAGAGCCCCCGTCGCCGTGATGGCGAAGGCGGCGATAGTCGCCGTGAGCAGCGTGACGCTCAACGTGTCCATCACGCCGCCGAACCCGTAACCGAGGCCCTCGGCGGCGATCGATCCCGACCAGAGCAGGCCGACGAACGTCGCGAACGAGAAACTCGACCAGAATCCCCGTTCGAGGTCCGCCGCCCGGTAGTTGCCGATGCCGAGCCACAGCGCGGCGACGTACCCGACGACCGCGACGACGTCGAAGACGAGCCCGACTTCGACCATCGTCAGGCACCCCCATCGGCAGCGAGCACGTTCCGACGACGGTAGTACGCGGCCGCTGCGAACGCGAGCCCCGAGCCCATCACACCAGCCCCGTGCTCCAGCAGGTCGAACACGCCACCGAGCAGGAACGCCTCGAGGTTCGTACTCAACGCCGCGACCACCAGCAGTCCGTATCCGGCAACGAACCACCTCGACTGGTCGCGGTAATGCCACACGATCGGCACGAATCCGACGATGCCGAGTAACACTATGACGACCTCCTTCGGGTCGAGAACGGCCAGTTCGCCCGTCATGTTCGTTATCCTCGGCCGAACCAATCAAAGACGGGTACAGGTGTCTGGCTTTCCGATTATCGTTCATGATTTTTCGCCCCCGTAACCACAACCTCCCTGACTTATTTGTCGGTCCACGCCGGTGTCCGGGTATGTTCGCGACCGCGCTCCTCGCCGGGAGCGCCTTCGGGGTGAAACACGCCTTCGAGGCCGACCACGTCGCCGCCGTGACGACGCTCGTCGAGGACGACCGCCCGGCCTCGACCGGCGCCGCGTGGGGGGTCGGCCACTCGCTGCCGATCCTCGCGCTCGGGGCGCTGTTCGTCGGCCTCGGCCTCCGCCTCCCGCCGACCGTCGCGAGCGGGTTCGAGGCCCTCGTCGCCCTCGTCCTCGTCGCCCTGGGGCTCCGGGTCGTCGCCGGCCGCGAGGCGCTGGGAACGCTCGTCCTCCGGCACATCCACGGCGACGGCGACGGCGGGGGCGGGGACGACGCCGACAGGGGCGACCACCACCATCACCATCAACATCACCGTCACCTCCGGGTCGCGGGCCGGGAGGTCGGCCTGACCCACTCCCACGCCGACGAGGAGTCGTTCGCCGTCGGCGTCGTCCACGGCCTGGCCGGGAGCGGCGGCGTCGTGGTCGCGCTCGCCGCGGCGGCGCCGACGGCGGCCGACGGGGCCGCGTTCCTCGCCGGGTTCGCGGTCGCGACCGTCGTCGCGATGGGGCTGGCGGCGTGGGGCTTCGGCCGCGCGCTCGGCCGGGCCGAGCGGCTCCGGGTCCTCGCGGGCGTCGCGAGCGTCGCCGTCGGCCTGCTGTTGTTCGGGGAGGTCCTCGGCGTCCTCTGAGCGCCGACGTCGGTCCCCCGAGCCGGCGACCGTCGACCGGTCAGTCCCCGACGGGTTCGGGCGTCGCGACGCCGACGTCCTCGGCGGCCGACTCCGCGGCGATCCGGCCGTAGACCGCGGCGTTCGTCAGGCCCGTGCCGCCGGGGTAGTTGTCGTAGAACAGGCCGCCGACGCTGTTGCCCGCGGCGTACAGCCCGGGGATCGGCCGTTCGCGCGTGTCGAGCACCCGCGCGTCGGTCGTCGTGTCGACCCCGCCGAAGGCGAACGTGATGCCGCCGGTCAGCGGGTAGCCGACGTACGGCGGCTCGTCGAGGGGGACCGCCCAGTTGGACTTCGGCGGGTCGAGCGACTCGTCGGCGCTCGTCCCGTCGAGGTGCTCGGGGTCGAACCGCTCGAACCCGTCGTCCGGACAGGCGGCGTTGTACGTCTCGACGGTCTCCTGACCCGTCTCGGGGTGCTTGCAGCCGAGTTCGTCGAGCACCTCCGCGACGGTGTCGCCGTAGACCGGATCGGAGGGGCCCTGGGGCCAGAGGTACTCCTCCATCCTGCTGTCCGCGAGCAGGAACACCTCGTGGTCCTCCTGTTCGAAGAACAGGCGGCCGAACTTCGCGTAGGTGTGGGCCCGGGCGTCCTGGCCCTCGTCGACGAACCGCTCGCCGTCGTGGTTGAGGACGACGCAGTACTGGTAGCCGTCGATGCGGTTGGCGCCGCCGCGGGCGGGCGGTGAGTTGCCGTCGATGAGGCTCATGTGGGCGCCGCTCCACTGCCCCGTGGCGCGGGCGCCGGCGTCGAGGGCCATGTCGATCGGCTCGCCGGTGTTGTAGGGGCTACCGCGGACGGTCATCTCGTCGTAGCCGTCGCCGTAGTAGACGGTGCGCTTGCGCTCGTCGGACTCGTAGCCCCCGCCGGCGACGATCACGGCGTCGGCCTCGTACAGCACCCGCTCGTCGCCCCGCAGCGCCTCGACGCCCGCGACGCGGCTGTCCTCGCCCTCCTGGAGGGCCCGCGCCGCCGTGTCGTAATGGACCGTCGCCCCGAGTTCCTCCGCGCGCGCGACGAGGGTGTCGACTAGGTCCTCGCCGTCGACGAACGTGCGGGCGACGGTGTAGCCGACGTGGAGCGGCTCCATGTCCCAGTCGACGCCGTGGTCGGTGAGCCACTCGACCGTCGGGGAGGCCTCGTCGACCAAGCGCCGCGCCATGTCGGGGTCGGCCTTCCCGTTGGTCTGGGCCATGATGTCGTCGTAGTAGTCGTCCGCGGAGTAGTCGGGCACGTCGAACTCGTAGCCCCGGTCCGGGAGCCCCGAGTCGGCGGAGGGGACCCGGAACGACTGGACGTAGCGGGTCTGGCCGCCCCGTTCCTCCTCGGGCGTCTTCTCCAGCAACACGACGTCCATCCCGAGTTCGGCGCCGCGGATGCCAGCGGCGAGCCCCGCCATCCCGCACCCGACGACAACGCAGTCGAACGCCTCGATCGTTCGCATACCCCCCGCTCCGGCGCGAGGCTGTTAAGGGGTGCGATGCGGGCATCGCGTGCCGTTTGTGGCCGTCGCCCGACGCGTCCGGGATGGGGTCGTACGGCGACCCCCCACGCGTTTGACGGCTTCCGCGGCTTTTTGACCGCCCGCCGTCTCCGGGCGGGTATGACGGATACCCCCGGCGAGCGGTTCCGACGGCTGCTGGACGAGACCGACGTGCTACAGGCGCTCGGCGCCTACGACGGCCTCTCGGCGCGGCTGGTCGAGCGGGCCGGCGGGTCGGTCGTCTACATGAGCGGGTCGTCGGTCTCGACGAGCGTCCACGGCAAGCCCGACGTCGGCCTCACCACGATGACCGAGATGGTCGACCGCGCCCGCGGCATGGTCGAGGCCGTCGACGTGCCGGTTTTCTGTGACGCCGACACGGGCTACGGCAACGCCCTGAACGTCCACCGCACCGTCGAGGCCTACGAGCGTGCCGGCGTCGCCGCCATCCACATCGAGGACCAGGAGTTCCCCAAGCGCTGTGGCCACTTCGAGGGCAAGCGGGTCGTCCCGCGCGAGGAGGCCGTCCAGCGGGTGCGCGCCGCCTGCGACGCACGCGACGACCTCGCGGTCGTCGCCCGGACCGACGCCCGCGCGGTCGAGGGGTTCGACGAGGCCGTCGAGCGCTGTCGCGCGTTCGCCGAGGCCGGCGCCGACGTGCTCTTCTTCGAGGCGCCGGAATCCCTGGCGGAGCTCCGCCGGGTCGGCGAGGAGCTCGGCGATCACCGCCTGCTGGCGAACCTGACCGAGGGCGGCAAGACGCCCATCCCCTCGGTCGAGGAACTCGACGGGATGGGGTTCGACGTCGCGCTGTACCCCGCCACCGGACAGAAGGCGGTCATGCGGACGCTGGAGACCCTCTACGAGTCGATCCTCGAGGAGGGGTCCCAGGAGGGGGTCCTCGACATGGTGGTCGGCTGGCAGGAGCGCAACGACATCACCCGCCTCGACGAGTTCAACGCGCTCGAGGAACGGTACGCGGTCGACGAGTAGGCGCGCGCCGTCAGTCCGCGACCGTACACCCGCCGCTGTACTCGACCCCCTCGATGGAGTCGATGGGGTCGTCGCCACAGACCGGACACGAGGGGTCCGCGCGGTACGGCACCGTCTCGAAGCTCATGTCCAGCGCGTCGTAGAACAGGAGGCGGCCGTCGAGCGGTTCGCCCAGGTCGAGCAGGAGCTTCGCGGCCTCGGTCGCCTGGACACAGCCGAGCGTCCCCGGGAGGACGCCGAGGACGCCCGTCGTCGCGCAGTCCGGCACCTCGCCCTCGTCGGGTGCCTCGGGGAACAGGCACCGGTAACACGGACCGCCCGGGACGAGCGTCGTCGCCTGCCCCTCGAACTTGTAGATGGCGCCGTGGACCAGCGGCGTCCCGCGGAGCCGGCAGACGTCGTTGAGCAGGTATCGCGTGGGGAAGTTGTCGGATGCGTCGACCACCACGTCGTACCCTTCGACGACCGACCCGACGTTGCCCCGGTCGAGCCGGAGCTCGTGGGTCTCGACGGTCACGTCCGGGTTCAGGTTCGCCACGAACTCCCGACCGCTGTCGACCTTCGGCCGCCCGACATCGTCGTCGCCGTGGACGACCTGCCGCTGGAGGTTCGACCGCTCGACGACGTCGTCGTCGACCAGCCCCAGCCGACCCACGCCCGCGGCCGCGAGGTACTGGACCACCGGCGACCCCAGGCCGCCGACGCCGACGACCAGCGCGCTCCCGTCCAGCAGCGCCGACTGGCCCTCCGGCCCCAACTCGTCCATGATGATGTGCCGGGAGTACCGGTCGAGCTGTGTCGCGTCCAGCGAGAGGCTCATGTCACCCCGTACCCGCCGGGTCGAAATAAGCCCACGGACGACGCGCGGGCGGGACGGGGGTTCGCTATCGCGGGATGTGGTTTACCGATCCGGAGCGGTTGCCCCGACCCGGACGCCGGAACGCCGCGTTCCGCCGTCGGGAGCCGCTTTTGGCCGGATCTCCCCGGTCGACACCTATTTGTGACCGTCGCGCCGTGGTGACGAGGCACACGGGATGTCACGAACCGACATCGAGCAGTTCACGTCCGCCGGCGTACCGCCGCTCCAGGGCCCCCGGGTCGTGGACGCCGACGTCCACCTCAAGTACACCGCGGAGATCCGCAGCGAGGTGGCGCGGTACATGGATCGGCCGTACCGCGACTACGTCGACCCCGAGACGACCGCGGACTCTTACCCCCACCACGGGTGGCCGAAGTCGCTGGGCGGCGAGCGGAAGTTCAACCTGCTCGAGGTCTCCTCGCCGGAGACCGTCGAGCGGGTGCTCTGTGACGGCTTCGGCGTCGACACGCCGGTCGTCAACGTCTTCTCGCCCGTCGACAAGGCCATCAAATCCGACCGCGCGATCGCGGAGATGCGCGGCATCAACGACTTCCTCCTCGACCGGTTCCTCGACGGGAGCGACATGTACGGGCTGGCGGCGATCGCCGCCCGCGACCCGGAGGCGGCCGCCGAGGAGGTCGACCGACTCGGCGACGAGAAGCGCATCGTCGGGGCCTACTTCACGCTTGCCGAGGAGTTCAACGACCCGATGGGTGACCCCTCCTACGACGTGCTCTTCCGGGCGCTTTCGGACAACGACCTCACGCCCGTCTACCACATCACGGGGATGCACCGGAAGGCGAAGGCCCTGCGCGAGATGGAGAAGGTCGCGTCCTGGCACACCCTCGGCCCGCTCTGGTCGGCCCAGCGCGCCGTCACCAGCCTCGTCTTCCGCGGGGTGCCCGAGAAGTTCCCCGACCTCGATCACGTGGTCCTCGAGGGCGGCCTCGGGGCGTGGATCCCGGCGCTGATGGCCCGGATGAACCGCGAGCACGGCCAGTGGGGGAGCGAACTCCCCATGCTCGAACGCTCGCCCGAGGCGTACATCCGCGACAAGTTCTACTTCGGCACCCAGCCGATGGACGAGTTCGAGGACCCCGAGCACATGCGGCGGGTGATCGACATGATCGGGGCCGAGTCGCTCGTCTTCGCCACCGACTTCCCCCACTACGACTTCGACCACCCGAGCGCCCTGGCGGACTTCCTCCGACACCTCGACGACGAGGGGCAGGAGCGGGTGCTCCACGGGAACGCGAGCGAGGTCTTCGGGCTGTGACGGACCACGACGTCGGTCCCGTCGACATGCTCGACGAGGGCGGCCGCGTCATCGTCGACTTGGCGGGCCGCGAGGTGGCAGTGTACGACCTCGGCGACGGGTACGTCGCCTACCCGAACTGGTGTCCCCACCAGGGCGGCCCCCTGTGTGAGGGGTCGACCAGCGGCACCGTCGAGGCGACGTTCGACCGCGAGACCCTGGAGACCGAGACGGCCTGGACGAAGGAGGGCGAGGTCGTCGTCTGCCCGTGGCACGGCTGGGAGTTCGACCTCCGCGAGAACGAGTTCCTCCACGACGCGTCCATCGGCCTGCCCGCCTACTCCGTCTCCGTCGAGGACGGCCGCCTGGTCGTCTCGGTGTAGCCCGCGATACTCGCGAAACCACCGGTTCGGCGCCTTCAGCCCACGCCGTTCCGCCGGTTCGCGTCGTCGCGATCGTCGGACGCTATACACCGCACGTCGCGATACGAAACCGCTCCACGGGCGGGAACGGTGGCGCCGCCGGTCGGGCGTCGAGCGACGGGAGAGGGAACCGCTACTTGCCGCGCCGGCGGTCCGACCCGATGCTGGGGCGGACGTGTTCGGCGCCCTTGCCGCGGTTGTTCAGGCCGCGGTTGGCGCTCCCGGCGTTGGTGAGCCCGCGGAAAGCCCGGCCCCGCTGGCCGTCGTCGCAGATCCAGTTCAGCTCCTCGTCGCTCTCGATGGCCGGGTGCTCGGGGTCGATCAGGATCACCTCGTGCCACTTCTGGGAGCCGTCCTCGCCGACCCAGTAGCTCGCGAGCACCCGCAGGTTGGGGTACTTGCGCGAGGCGCGCTCCTCGGCGATGCGCTGGATGCTCTTGCGGCGGCCGATGCGGTTGACGCCCTGGCGCTTCGACCGGCGGCCGGCCGTGAACCGCCGCTTGCGGGCGCCGCCCTTCCGGACGGACACCCGGGCCACGACGACGCCCTGCTTGGCCTTGTAGCCGAGTTCGCGCGCCTTGTCCAGCCGGGTCGGCCGCTCGACCCGCTCGATGGCGCCCTGCTCGCGCCACTCCTGTTTCCGTTGCCACTGCAGCTCGGCGAGCTTCCCCTCGTCGGGGTCCCGCCAGGCTTCCTTGATGTGGGAGTAGAAGCTCCGTGCCATGGTCTTGCCGCGGGCGCTTGCGATTCAGCCCTCCTCGCGGGGTCCCCCGCTCGGTTCGAGGTCCGTCGGACCTCGCAGGCCACATCTCGTCCCGTCGGAACGGGTGCCCGCTGGTGCCCGCGTCCAGCGAGTT
>JBDGSZ010000091.1:0-10718 GCA_042217265.1 Haloferacaceae archaeon | reverse complement strand
CTCGTGTTCGTCACCACGAGTACCGCGCCGTCGGCGATAACTGGTGCGCCGACCATCGGGTCGAACGCGTCGTCGACGGCCCAGCGTACGGTCCCGTCCGCCCGAGACTGTCCGCGCCAGCGAGCAGCTGTCGTCGACGGCAGTACATCTGTGGCGGGTCCCTGAATACTGCCTCGGGCGCCCCCGGAATGAGTACGCTGGACGGTCCGGGGCGCGTTTGAGTCTCCGACGCTCGGGGTCCGGACCCGAAGAGCCGTACGGGGCGGCCCGTCGCGTCTGCCCACCACGGGTTGCCGGTGTGGCCGTCCCGCGATCGGTGGAGTTTATCAGCCCCTCCGCGCAGTCCCGGTATGGCTGACGCCGAACCGACAGGGCGGCGTCGCCTCGACGGGCTGTTGACGTGGCGGGGCGCGACGGTCGCGTCCGGGTGGTTCGTGCTGCTGTTCGTCGGTGCCTACCTGATCACGCCGGCCAGCCTCCTCCCGCTGGTGATGGCAGACCTCGGCACCACCGAGGCCGTCTCGGCCGCGCTCGTCTCGATGCCACAGGTCGCCGCGACCGTGATCGGAATTCCCGTCGGGGTCTACCTCGACCGCGTCGAGACCCGGGCGATCGGTCCGGCCGCGGGGGCCGTCCTCTTCGCCGGCAGTCTGGGCGACTGGGCCGCCGCGAGCGCGGGCGCGGTCTCGCTGCTGGTCGCCTCGCGGCTGGTCGCGGGCGTCGGGATGTTCGTGCTGTGGGTGGTGTGTATCGACGTCGCCTCGAGTTCGGTGCCGCCCGAGCGGCGGGCAACGGCGACGTCCGTGATCATCTCCGGCTATCCGGCCGGCTACGCGCTCGGCCAGCTCGGCGCGCCGCGCGTCGCGGCGGCCGTCGGCTGGCCGGGGGTGTTCCCCGTCTTCGGCGGCGCGGCGCTGGCCCTGTCGCTCGTCTTCTACCTCGCGGTCGGGCGCGTCTCGCGGGTCGACGCGGCCACGACGCCGCCCGACCTGACGGAGTTCAAGCGGCTGGCCGGCAACCGGAACGTCTGGGCGGTCGTCGCCGTCACGATCCTGGGCTACTCGCTGTATATGGTGTTCAACTCGTGGATGCCGACGTATATCGCCCGCCGGTTCGGCGTCTCGCTCGCGGAGAGCGGGGCGTTCGTCGCGCTCTTTCCCGCGGTCGGGGTGCTCGCCCGGCCGGCCGGCGGGTGGCTCTCGGACGCCGTGCTGGGCCAGCGGCGCCGGCCCGTCTTCGCCGCCTCGTTCGTCGGCGCGACCGTCCTGGCGGTCGCCATGTTCGCCAGCGCGACGATCACGGTCCTGGTCGCGATGCTCGTCCTCGCGGGGCTGTTCATCCAGCTCCAGATCGGGTTGATGTACCAGTCCGCACAGGAGTTCGCCGACCCCGGCGCCGCGGGGACGGTCGTCTCGCTCGCGAGCGTCGCCGGGTGGCTGGGGTCGTTCGTCGCGCCCGTCGTCGCCGGAGAGCTGGTCGCGACGACCGGAACCTACGCCGCGGTGTTCGGGTTCGCGGTCGCGCTGGGCGTCGTCGGGGCGCTCACCGTCTGGGGGATGGCCGAGTCCGGCGGGGCCGCGGCGGCGGGCTGACGCGACCGAACGACGGCGCGGTCGGCGTCAGGGCGGACAGTCAACGACCGACGGCCGACGAGAGGCTCGACGTGGCGGGGCCCGGGTCGAGGCGACGCTCGACGCCGAGCCGTGAGCCGCGCGTCTCCGGGGCGTGTGAGCGCCACACGGCGCCGAGCGCACAGCGGTCGGTCCTCTTCCTCACAGCGCGGCTCCACAGGCCGGGCACTCGGGGGCCTCTGTGCCCGTGTCCGTGTCCGGGACCACGCTGAGTTCGCAGCGAGCACACCACAGCCGTCGCTCGCCCGAGCCGTCCGGGGTGTCGTGAGTCACTCGTCGCCGTCGTACACGGCCGATCGAGTCAAGCGTGTCGGCCGCTCGCGCCGACGGCCGCAGGCGGCCGACGAGCGGGACGGCCTGCCAGCCGCCGGACGAGAGGTGAGGTCGACCCGGTCGTCTCGGAAGTACCCGACTCGGTCGTGAGTGAACCGGGCGCGTGAGCCGCCACCGGTGTTTAGTCACCGGCACGGATCGCTCCGCACGATGGCCACAATCACGACGCTGTTCGTCGGGCTGTTTGTCGCGGCGATGGGCTGGGTGTTCGTCGCCACCGCCGTCGCGGTCGGCGTCGAACAGGGCCTCCAGCGGTACCACGGCGAATCGTCCCCCGTCGTCCAGGTCGGGGCCGGCGACGGATCCGGCGGCGACGGAACGGCGTGACCGGCGCTCGACCGACGGAATCGCCCGGGACGGCCGGCGTCCGGTGGCTACTCGGGCTCGCCGGCGGACTGGTAGTGCTGGGTTCGCTGCTGGAGGTCGGGGCCGTCTCCGCCGTCGGCGTGCTAATTTTCGCGACCGTCGCTGGTGTCGCCCTCGTGGGGGACGTCCTCGCCGACGACGCGGGGGCGACGCCCGTCGTCACGTCGGAGCCGACGAGGGTCGTCGTCGCGACAGCGGGGGCTGCGGCGGCCGCGCTCGTGGGGGGGTTCCGGGCGTTAGCTATCCTCGGTGCGCTCGTCGTCCTCGCCGTGGGCGGCGTCATCGTCCTCTCGTGGGCGCTCGGCCCCGAGTCGCTCGCGAGCGAGGACCGACAGCAGTCTTGATGCCGTCGGCTGGCGGAGGCGGGGTCGGCGCGGCCCTCGCGAGGAACGCGCCACGGAGTCCGGCGACGGGCACGAGCGCGCCGAACGCGACCGTCCACGGACGGGCGCGGCGGCGACGAGCCGGTGCCAGGTCGTCCGGGCGAGGAATCGGCCGTCGACCGGCCCGACGGTGACGCCTCCGCGCCGTTGACGCCGGGGGCTCGCGGCGGCACGACCGCACGTTGATATACGCGGCAGCACACCGCCAGCGTATGAACGCCGAGCGCCGGTTCTGGGCTGGTGCCGCGGTCGCCGGGATCGGCGCCTCGCTCGCGCTCCTCACGCGCGCGCCACAGTTCCTGCTTGCGACCGCCGGCGTCTGTGGCTTCCTCCTCGTGGCCCAGGCGTTCGCGGTCCGTGCGTTCGCCCGCGTCGACCGCGCGCTGACAGTCGCGCAGACGGTGACGCCCGGCGTCGCGGTGCGGGACGGGCGCGTCGGGTGGCGGGTCGAGGCGACGCTCGACGCGCCCCAGCCGGTCCAGGTGACGTGTACGGCCGCGCTCCCGCCGAGCGTCCGCCCCGCGGAGTCGTCGGACGACGGCGACGTTCGCCTCACCATCCCGCCCGGCGAGACGAGCGCGAGCGCGACGCGCGAGCTTCGCGCCGACACCGCCGGCCGCGCCTCGTTCGACGCGCCAGACGTGCGCGTGACAGGCCCGTACGGGCTGTTCGGCACGCGTGTCGACGCGTCGGCGGCGACGGCGACGCTCACCGTCGAGCCGAACGAGCCGCGGGACGTCCGGATCGGCCGCGGGACCGACCAGCCACGGAGTACGTTCGGCGTCCGCGGCGGCGGCAACATGGGGACGGGGCTGGACCCGGCCGAGCCCCGCGAGTACGTTCCCGGCGACCCGCAGCGGTATATCGACTGGAACACGACCGCGCGGCGCAACGAGCCCTACGTCAGAGAGTACGACCCCGACGCCGACGCCGAGTTCGCCCTCGTGTTCGACCACGGCTCGGGGATGGACGTCGGGACGCCCGGGCGGACGATGCTCGCGTTCCTGCGCGACGTCGCGCTCGACGCGGTCGCGGTGGCGGAGGGGAACGCCGACCCCGTCGGGCTCTACACCGTCGGCGCCGAGGGTGTCGCCCGTCGCCAGCGGTCGACGGGGAAGATCGAGGGCTACCGGCGGATCAGGGAGACGCTACGCGCGGTCGAGGCGGGCGGCGAGCGGACGGTCACGAGCGTCGACACGCCCGACGTCGCGGTGGACCGAGAGACCGAGCGGCGACGGTACGACCGACTGGCGGAGACCGCGGCCGACGAGCCCTTCGCCGCGCGGCTCCGGCCGCTGGTCGAGCCCCGCACGGCAGTCGTCGGGCGGGCCGACGAGACGCCGCTGCTCGGGGTCGTTCGGTGGCTCCAGGCCGAGGCGACCGCCGAGACCCACGTGATCCTGTTCACGAGCGACCGGGGCCGGGCAGAGACCTACGACGCCGTGACGCTGGCCGCCAGTGTCGCCGACCGGGTGAGTGTCTTCGTGACCCCGGCGGTGCTGTTCGAGCCGGACGCGCTCGCCGACCCGGCGGACGCACGCGCCCGGTACCGGTCGTTCGAGGCGTTTCGCGGCCAGCTCGACGAGGCCGAGGCGGTCCGGGCGTTCGAGGTCGCCCCCGGGGACCGGCTGGAGACGCTCCTCCAGACGGGACCGCCGTCGACGACCGCCACGGCCCGGCCGGGGGGAGACGAGTGAGCGCAGCGCCCGAGACAGAGCTGCGCCGCCGGGCGCCGGCCGCGCTCGTCGGCGCGCTCGCGACGACGGCGGCGTTCGGCGTCGTCGGCGGGTGGCGCGGCGCCGCGCTCGGACTCGGCGTCGGACTCGTCGCCGCCTTCGTCCCCGCGCCGGTCGGGTTCGTCTTCGGACACCTCTGTCTCGGGCTCCTCTCGGTCGAACTCACGGGCGGCCGGCTCGCGCTCCTCGAGGCCGGGCTCGTGCCGCTCCTCCTGCCCGCCCTGCTCGGTCCGCTCGACGGGCGCGAGCGGCTGGTCGCGACTGGCGGGGTGACCGTCGTCGTCGCCGCGCTCGGCGCCCCCGCGCTCTGGCTCGTCCCCGTGTCGGGGGCGCCGTGGGCGGGCGTCGCCGGGCTTTTGACCGTGACCGTCGCGGTCGGTGGTGTCCTGTGGCGATACGAGGCGGTTCGGACGAGCGGCACGACGCCCTCGGGGGGCACGCCAGATGAGTGAGCGCAACGGCGACCCGGCGGGCGGGCGAGAGACGACGCCGGACGGAGCGGCCACTGACCGCCCCGGAGCGCGGGCGAACGGCGAGCGAGCCGACCCGACGGCGGCGCGTGTCGTCCGGCTCGAGCGGGAGGTCGCGCGGCTGCGCGAGCAGTACGCGACCGTCCAGCAGACGCGCTACCGGCGACTCGCGCTCGGGTTCGCCCTCGTCGGACTCCTCGCGCTCGCCGGCGCCGCCGTCCTCGCGCCCGTGCGGACGGTCCTCGTCGCCCTCGGCGGGACGGGCCTGTTCGGCGCGATCATGACCTACTACCTCACGCCCGAGCAGTTCGTCCCCGCGGACGTCAGCGAGCGGATCACCGCCGACCTGACGTCGAATCAGGCCGCTCTCGTCGCCGAACTCGGCCTCCAGGACGACCGCGTCTACGTCCCCCGGGCCGACCGGCCGGTCGCGACGCTGTTCGTCCCGCGGGACGCCGACTACGAACTGCCGGACGCCGACGACCTCGACCGGGTCCTCGTGGTCCCCGAGAACGAGGCCGGGCGCGGCGTGGCGTTCACCCCGGCGGGCAACGCGCTGTTCGTCGAGTTCGAGGCGATCCGGGACGGACCGCTCTCGGGCGAGGTCGACCGGCTCCTCGAGCAGTTGACGGAGGGACTGACCGACGGGGTCGAACTGGCCGACCGGGCCGAGACGACCGTCGACACGGCGCGCGACCAGGTGACCGTCCGGCTCACGGGGAGCCTCTACGGCGGCGCCGACCGGTTCGACCACCCCGCGCTCTCCTTTGTCGCCGTGGGGCTGGCCCGCGGACTCGACTCGACGGTCACGATGACGCCGAAGGCGGGCGACGGGACACTCCGGGCGACCTACACGGTCGAGGACGGGCTGTCCGGGACGGACGCGACGGACGAGACGGACGAGACGGACGAGACGGACGAGCGCTCCGAGGCGAGTGCCACGGGTCCGGAGTCAGAGCACGAGCCATGATCGGGACGCGCGACTGGGGCTGGCCGGCGTGGCTGCTGGTCGCGCTCGTCCTCGCGGTCGGGCTGTCGGCCGTCGTCGGGGCGAGCACGGGCGAGGGCGCCTACGGGACGTTCAACCCGTCGTGGGACGGCGGGTCGGAGCTCCGCGAGACGATCGCGGCGGTGGGCACCGAGCCGTACGTCGTCCTCGCGCCCGCGGACTACGACGCGCTCGCGCCGGCGGACACGGCGATACTCGTCGTCTCCCCGACCGAGCCCTACGACGGGCGCGCCCGGGACCGGCTCGCGGCGTACGTCGCGAACGGCGGTACGCTGGTCGTCGCCGAGGACTTTCGCCCGCACGCGAACCCGCTGCTCCGTGCCGTCGGCGCCGAGGCCCGGGTGACGGGCGCGCCGCTCCGGGACGACCTGCGGAACACGCGGACGCCCGCGTTTCCGCGGGCGACGGGCGTGACCCACGAGCGACAGACCGCCGACGGCGACGTCGCGAACGTCAGCCTCACGCGCGGCGTCGACGCCCTCGCGCTGAACCACCCGTCGACGGTCGCGCCCAACGGCGCGCGGGTGCTGGTCAACAGCTCGCGGGTCGCCTACGTCGACCGGAACCGGAACGCGACGCTCGACCCGGGCGAGCGGCTGGGTCGTCGCCCCGTCGTGACGAGCGAGCAGGTCGGGGCGGGCCGGGTCGTCGTGGTGTCTGACCCCAGCCTGTTCATCAACGCGATGGAGTCGACCGCGGACAACCGGCAGTTCGTCGAGAACGTCGCGGCGCCACACGAGCGGGTCGGGATCGACGAGACCCACACGGGCGGGCGACCCCCGCTCGCCGTCGCGCTTGTGCGCCTGCGCCGGGACCCGCTGCTCCAGCTGCTCGTGGGGGGTGTCGGCCTCGGGCTCGTGACCCTCGCGAACCGCCAGGTTAAGACGGGTGGGAGACGCCGTCTGCACACGAGTGGAAGATCCCGCGACGAGACGGAGGCAGACGTGACGGGGGCGACCGCACAGCGCGTCCAGACCGCGCTGCTCCGGTCGTCGGCCGCCGACACCGAGGAGCCGACCGACGATGAGTGAGGAGCCGAGCCCGGACGGCGACCCCGAGGCGGTGTACGAGGCGCTGCGCGACCGGGTCGACGACGTGCTGGTCGGCTACGAGGAGGTCGTCGAGCAGATCACGATCGCGGTCCTCTCCGAGGGCCACGTCCTCCTGGAGGGCGTGCCGGGCGTCGCGAAGACGACGACCGCGCGGCTGTTCGCGCGCGCCAGCGGGCTCCAGTACCAGCGCGTCCAGATGACCCCCGACGTCCTCCCGGCGGACATCACGGGCACGAACGTCTACCGCGAGGACACGGGCGAGTTCGAGGTGCGCCGCGGACCGGTGTTCACGAACGTCCTGCTGGCCGACGAGATCAACCGCGCGACGCCGAAGACCCAGAGCGCGCTCATCGAGTCGATGCGCGAGGAGACCGCGACGATCGAGGGCGACTCGCTCCCGCTTCCGACGCCGTTCATCGTCATCGCGACGCAGAACCCGGTCGAGTACGAGGGGACCTACGCGCTCCCGCAGGCCCAGCGCGACCGCTTCCTGTTCAAGACGGTGATGGAGATTCCGGAGCGCGGGGTCGAGAAGACGGTCCTCGAGCGGTTCACCGCGGACCCGACGCTCGACCCCGAGCGCGTCGACCCGGCGGTGACGCCGGCAGCGATCGGGGAGGCACGACAGACCGTGCGCGACACGCACGTCGACGGCCAGGTCCTCGACTACGTTCTCGACGTAGTGGAGGCGACGCGCGAGAGCCCGGCGACCGAACACGGCGGGTCGCCGCGGGCGTCGCTCGCGCTGGCGCGCGCGGGTCAGGCCCGCGCGGCCATCGACGGCCGGTCGTACGTGATCCCCGACGACATCAAGGCGCTGGCCCGGCCGGCCCTCCGGCACCGCCTCGTTCTCGAGGCCGACGCGACTATGAGCGGTCGGACGGCCGACGACGTGATCACAGACGTACTCGAGACTGTCGAGACGCCGGAGGCGGGCCTCGTCGAGTCGGCCGAGGACTGACGACCGCGCTCGGTGTCGGCCCGCCGGCAGATGACCGCACACCCCCGCCGACAAGGTTATCTCTGCAGATCGTGAATACGCGATCGAGTGGAACACGACAGCGAATCGTCAGTTCCAGCAGCCCTCCGCAGCCGCGACACCGACGAGCCCTGCGAGTTCGGCGTGCCGGTCGAGGTCGTGCGTGGCTACGGGTCGACGGTCCACCTCTACCCGCAGACCACGGTGTCGTCGCCGACCGACCTGCTCCGGTCGCCGGACGGCGAGCCGTGCGACCCGGACGCCACCCTCGCGGCCGACGTCACGTGGTACACCCGCCCGCGAGAGGAGCTGTAGCGTCGGGGCGGGCGCCGGCCGTCACTCGTCTCCCGCGCCCGTGGCCGCGCCGTGTCCCGGCGGTCGGTCGTCCGGGTCGGGGTCGAACTCGTCCGGGAGCGCGTCGGGGTCGAGGCCCGCGAGAACCGCGTCGGCGTCGACGAGCGCATCGCGAGCGGCCGCGTCGCCGACGGGCGTCGCCGCGTACGCCGTCTGCTCGTAGGTCTCGGTCAGTCGGCGGAGGGGCGCCGCGGGGACGTGACCGGTCTCCGAAACCGCGGCGTAGAGCTCCCAGTGGGTCGGCGTCTCCGCGTCGACGAGGTCCCGGAGAATCGCCCAGACGACGCCGTAACTCCCGCGTACGGCGGCGTCCGTCGCGCCGGCCGAGAGCGCGCGCCGGGCGTCGTCGAGCGCCGCCGCGTACGGGTGCGTCGGGTCGGGCGGGTCGTCGGGCAGAGACTCGCCCGCGCTCGCTGCGTCGGCCGGGTCCGGGTCCGCAGACGGGTCGTCGGCCGGGTCCGGGTCCGCAGACGGATCGTCTCGCCGCCGGCGGTAGAGCCGGACCGTCGCGCCGACCAGCCCGGCGCTCGCGAGAATCGCGACGAGCCCCAGCGTGGCCTCGCTGAACACGACCGCGCGAAGGAGGCCGACCAGCGTGAGGTCGTCGAGGTCACGCGACGACGTCGACGGCGGCCGGGGCGGAATCGGGACGACCACGCTCGTCCGTTCGAGATTCGAGGGCGCCTCGCGGTAGGCGACCCGGACCTGGTCGCGCGGCGTGTCGAGGCGGCCGAGCGTGAGGTCGACCCGGACGACGTAGCTCCCGTTCGCGTCGGTCTCGACGGTGCGGTCTCTGCGCCCGACCGTC
This sequence comes from Haloferacaceae archaeon, assembly GCA_042217265.1. Lineage (GTDB taxonomy): Archaea > Halobacteriota > Halobacteria > Halobacteriales > Haloferacaceae > CAZMLQ01. The sequence goes on along the minus strand of JBDGSZ010000091.1, from coordinate 1,597 downwards.
ACCCGGAGGGTGCGGTTCGCCAGCGCCCGGCCGTCGGCGGTCGTGAACCGGCCGGTGACGACCGCGCGCGACTCGGTCCGGCGCGCGACCGACCCGGTCAGCGTCGTCGGCGTCTCGGCGACGGTGAGCGGCCGGGTGGCGTCGAGACGCACCGCGCGGTCGGGAGGCCCCCGGACCGCGAGCTGGCGCGTCCCCGCCGGAATCGCGGCCGGCACCGTCGCCCGGGCGCGGAACGTCCCGTTCGGACCGGGGGTGGTCGTCGCGAACTGTGTCTCGTTGACCAGCACCCGCAGCGGCAGGCCGGCGACGCGCCGTCCGTCGACCGTGACGGCCCCACGGACCCGGAGCGTCTCCCCGAAGCCGACCGGCGAGGTCGCGCTCACGTCCGTCAGGGTCGCCTCAGTCTGGCGAATCTGGAGCGGGACCGACGCGTTCGCCGGGAGATACACGCTGGTCTCCGCGGGCAGGTAGCGGACGGTGAGTGTGCTCGCGTTCGCCGGCGCCAGCACCGGCCGGTAGACGAAGGCGAAGGCGCCAGAGGCGTTCGTCTCGACGGCGTGGCGCTGCTCGCCGGCGCGGAGCGTGATCGACCGGTTCGCTACCGGCGTCGCGTTCCCCGCCGTGAGACGCCCGGTCACGCGGGCCGGCGCGGTGAACGCGGCGGTCGTCCGGTTGACCCGGACCGAGAGCGCCGTCGAGTCGAACTCGCGGGCGCGGACCTGCGCGGCGGCGGCCGTCACGCGCCGCTGAATCCGCTCGAGCTGGGCGATCTCGGCCGAGTAGTCGACGCCCGTCCGGTTCCCCGCGCGCTCGTAGGTCTGGACGAGGCGCGTCGTGTTCGTCGATATCGCCCGGCTCCTGTTGAGCAGCCGGCGGGCGAGGCGCCGGGCCCGGGCGTCGCTGCCGTTGCGCTCGGCGGCCCGGTACTGTCGGGCCAGCCGCTCGGCCGTCCGCGCGTCTTCGATCACCGCTCCCTGGACGACCCCCAGCCGCTCGTAGATCGCGGCCTGTTCCTCCTCGTCGAGTTCGGCCGCGACCGCCCGGTACCGGCTCAGGTTGGCCGCGTACTGCCGGTCCAGCAGGGCCGCCGCCCGGTCGTAGTCGCGCCGCGAGAGGTTGTCGACGCTCGCGCCGAGCGTGCCCGACATCTGCGCGAGGAGGTACGCCTGGAGTTCGGGCGCCGTCCGTTCCGGCGCCACCTCGGCCGGGTTCTGGTGGATCGTGGTCGTGTTGTTGCTCGCCCCGCCCGGGCGGTCGGTCTCGACCTGCGCGACCGGCGAAACGGCGTCGCGGTCGCCGGCGACGACGGGGGCCGCGCCGCTCGCGAGACTCGCCGCGAGGACCACCGTCACCGCGAGAACCAGCCGCGCCGTGCGGCCGCGTGTCGAGGCGAACAAGTTGCTCCGTCTACCGCGAGCGATGATAAAACGTCCGTGGTCGAGAGAGCGACGGCCGTGACGGGTGAGACGGCTGTTCGCGGACCGGGCGCGCGTCCGGGAGCGTCGCTCGCGCTCGCCGGCGCGTCGGCCCGGGGCTCTGTCAGGCGGTGAGCGGCCCGTGGCTCACGCCGTCGGAAGCGTCGCGCGGACCGCCGGAC
>JBDGSZ010000011.1:0-10784 GCA_042217265.1 Haloferacaceae archaeon | reverse complement strand
TCGAAGTCGATCGGGTTGACCTTGTGGGGCATCGTCGAGGAGCCCGTCTCGCCCTCGATCGCCTCCTGCCCGAGGTAGCGCCGGCTGACGTACGCCCAGACGTCGCGGTCGAGGTCGATCAGGACGCCGTTGACCCCCCGGACCGCGTCGAACAGCTCGGCGAGGTCGTCACAGGGGTTGACCTGGGTGGCGAGCGGCTGGTGGTCGAGGCCGAGCCCGGCGACGAACTCGCGGGCGAACGCCCGCCAGTCGACGTCCGGGTAGGCGACGTGGTGGGCGGCGTACGTGCCCGACGCCCCGGCGACCTTCCCCGCCAGGCCGTCGGTCGCCTCGCGGACCCGCCCGAGCGTCCGGCCGAGGCGCGCGGCGTACACCGCCATCTCCTTCCCGTACGTCGTCGGGGTGGCGGGCTGGCCGTGGGTGCGGGCCAGCATCGGCAGGTCGCGGTGCTCCCGGGCCGTCGCCGCCAGCGCGTCCCGGACCTCGACGACGGCCGGCAGGAGAACCTCCTCGACGGCGCCCCTGACGAGCAGGCGGTGGGCGAGGTTGTTCACGTCCTCGCTGGTCAGGCCGAAGTGGATCCAGGGGTGGAGGCGCTCGGCGGTGCGGGTGCGCAGGAAGTACTCGACCGCCTTCACGTCGTGGTTGGTCGCCGGGTAGCCCGCCGCGCCCTCCGTCTCCAGGCGCTTTATCAAGCGCGCGTCGTCCGCGTCGAAACCCTCGTATAGCGCCCGGAGGTCCTCGCGCTCGCCCCCGTCGACGGCCAGGGGCGTCGCGTCGAGGTCGGCGAGCGCCAGGAGGTACTCGACCTCGACGCGGGTTCGCGCCCGCATCAGCGCCGCCTCGCTCGCGTACGGGACGAGCGGCGCGGTGCGTGCGGCGTACCGCCCGTCGAGCGGCGACACGGCCGCCAGCGGGTCCGACCTGGGAAGGTCGATATCCATACCGACCCTGCCCGCGGCCCCACGAAAAGCGTGTCGGTGGCGGGTCCCATCCCCGTGTATACTCGGGGCGGCGTTCGGGGGACCTCGCCGAGGAGATGGACACGTTCGTGGACACCGAACGCCGCGCGACCGCAACGCTCTTTCCCCCTCCCGTCGGGGTATCGCGCATGTTGCGCATCGCGGGCATGGCGAGCAACCGGGGTCGGAACCTCCTCCATCTCGCGGACCGCGCGCCCGGCGGCGCGGAACCCGCGGTCATTCTCACGAACGAGGAGGCGGCGCCGGTGCTCGACGGCGCCGCCGAGCGGGGGATTCCGACGGAGGTCGTGACCCGGGAGGAGGGAGAGGACCGCAGATCCCACGAGCGGCGGATCCTCGACCGGCTCGACGGGTACGACTTCGATCTGGTCTGCATGGACGGCTACATGCGGGTGTTGACCGACGAGTTCTTGGACGCCGCGCCGACGACGCTCAACGTCCACCCGTCGCTCCTGCCGGCGTTCCCGGGCACGGACGCCCACGAGCAGGTACTCGACGCGGGGGTGAGCGTGACCGGGTGTACCGTCCACGTGGCCACCGAGGAGGTCGACGCCGGGCCCATCGTCACTCAGGAGACGGTGCCGGTGTACGGCGACGACGACCCCGCGACGCTCAAGCGACGGGTGCTCCACGAGGCGGAGTTCGTCGCCTACCCGCGGGCGGTACGGTGGTTCGCGGCGGACCGCGTCGCGGTCGACCGCGAGGCCGGCGTCGTCCGCGTCGAGGGCGACGACGGCGGCGACTTCCCCGAACGCCGGAGCCTCTCCCACGACCGGGCCGCGAGCCTGCGCTACGGTGAGAACCCCCACCAGAACGCGGCGCTGTACGCCGATACCGCGAGCGACGAGGCGAGCGTCGTCGACGCGCCGCAGCTGAACGAGGGGGCCAAGGGGCTCTCCTACAACAACTACAACGACGCCGACGCGGCGCTGGACCTGGTGAAGGAGTTCGACGACCCCGCGGCGGCGGTCATCAAGCACACCAACCCGGCCGGGTGCGCGACCGCCGACTCCCTCGTCGACGCCTACGACCGCGCGCTCGCCACCGACCCGATGAGCGCCTTCGGCGGCATCGTGGCCCTGAACCGGCGGTGTGACGCCGCGACCGCCGAGTCGGTCGTCGGCTCGTTCAAGGAGGTCGTCGTCGCGCCCGACTACAGCGACGCCGCGCTCGACGTCCTGCGCTCGAAGGACAACCTGCGGGTGCTCGCGGTCGGCGACCTGGGCGAGCGGACCGAGCGGCTGACCGAGAAGGATCTCGTCGGCGGTCGCCTGGTCCAGGAGCGCGACACCTGGGCGCCGGACCGCGACGACCTGGAGGTCGTCACCGCGCGCGAACCCACCGACGGGGAGGTGGAGGCGATGTGCTTCGCGTGGCGGGTCCTGAAGCACGTCAAGTCGAACGGGATCCTGTTCGCGACGGGGACCGAGACGGTCGGCGTCGGCATGGGACAGGTCTCGCGGGTCGACGCCGTCCGCCTGGCGGCGATGAAAGCCGAGGAGCACGCGGAGGGGAAGTCCGCTGACGGGGCCGTGATGGCCTCGGACGCCTTCTTCCCGTTCCCCGACGGCGTCGAGGAGGCCGCGGAGGCGGGCGTCCGCGCCGTCGTCCAACCCGGCGGGAGCGTCAACGACGAGGACGTCATCGCCGCCGCGGACGACCACGACATGGCGATGGCGTTCACCGGGCATCGGTGTTTCAGACACGACTGAGCGAAGCGAAGGAGTGTCTGAAGCCGGAGAGACGAGCGAAGCGAGTCTCTCGTGTTCCGGCACGACTGAGTGCCGACGAGTCCCGGAAGCACGTCACGAGCGAGCCGTGCGAGCGACGTGACGGTGTTTCAGACACGACTGAGCAGCGAAGGAGTGTCCGAAGCCGGAGAGACGAGCGAAGCGAGTCTCCCGTGTTCCGGCACGACCGAGGCACGACTGAGTGCCGACGAATCCCGGAAGCACGTCACGGGCGAACGACCCCAAGATCCCGACGCGACGGCCGGGACGGACCCCGGCACCGCGAACGGACCGGCCGGTCAGGGCAGGTCCGGGCCGCTCTCGGGCCGCACCTCGAAGGCGTTGAGCACGCAGGCGAGCATGTTGTAGTACCCCAGCGTGGCGGTCAGTTCCGTCAGGCCCGTGACGCCGAACCGCTCTCGGGCGCGTGCGAAGGTCTCGTCGGTGACCGCGTGGTCGCGGAACAGTTGCCGGGCGTACTCAACCACCATCCGCTCGGTGTCGTCCAGTCCGTCTGCCGACCCCCGGGTGGCGACGGCGTCGACGGCGGCGTCGCTCACGCCCGCCTCGCGGGCGATGGGTTCGTGGATGGCCCACTCGACGGCGCAGTCCAGTTCGCGGGCCGTCGTGATGATGGCCAGTTCGCGCACCGCGTCCGGCAGGTCGCTCTCGTACCGGACGTACGCCCCGAGGCGTCCGACCCGGCCGGCGACCTCGGGGCTGTTCAGGAGGACGGCGAACGGACCGACGACCCGTCCGCGGCTCTCCTCGATCTCGTCGTAGTGGCGGCGTCCGTCAGCCGGAACCTCGTCCCTCTCCGTGACGTACGGCACCCGTGCCATCTCGTCGTCGGTCATGGGGAGACACCGGCGGGCGGGGCCCATTTAACCGGCGGTTCCGCGGGAGCGGCGGGTTCGTCACTCCCGCCGAACCGTCCGGCGTATCGTGCCGTCCTCCCAGCGGAGGACGACCGCCATCTCCTCGCGGTCGCCGAAGTACGCGTCGACCGTCGCCGTCCCCGTGCCCGTCTCTCCGACCGGCACCTCGACCGCGACCTCCGGCTGGTCCGAGATGGCCGCGCTCCCGGCCTCGGCGAGGAAGGTGCCGTCCCGGTCCCCCTCGTTCCGGACCGTGACGGTGACCTCGAAGTCGCCGTCGGGCACCGCCGTCTTCGGTGTCTCAAACGACTCGACGGCGAACGTCGGCGCGGCGCCGAGCGCGGCCACGCGGTCGTCGCCGAGGGGCCAGCGCACGGTCGGCCCCTCCTCGGGGCGCCAGACGATCCACGCGCGGGAGGGGGCAGGGTCGGTCGGAACGGGGAAGCCGAACCGCTGGCGGCGGTCGTCCTCGTTGTCCTCGGCGCGGACGTAGTACCGGTCCGAGCGATCGAGCGTGTCCGTGCGGACGGACAGGTTCAGCTCGGCGGGGTCGGGCGCGCCGTCGCCGTCGACGACGGCGTCCGCGACCACGAACTGTGCGCCGTCGCGCCAGCGCGGGTCGGGGTGGGCCGCCCCGAACTCCACGATACCGTGCTGTACCGCGACGTCCGCGACGGTCAGCGACCAGCCGTCGGCCGTCGCATATTGACTCGCCCGGGGGGCGGATCGACGGTTCGTCGGCGTTCACCGTCGCCGTGTCGTCGGTCCGGGACTCGGTCGCCGCGTCGGTCGCTGTCCCGGGATCCGACGTGGTGCCGAGACAGCCGGCGACGGGGAAGGCAGCGCCGGCGACCGCCAGCAGGCGGCGGCGGGTGAGCGGGGAGGGCATCACTACCCCGTGAGTCGGCCGGGGACAAGTGTTTCCCGGGGGCGGACCCGGCCCGACGGGGGCGGTGCCCGCTCGGAGGGACCGGGAGCCGCAACGTCAAGGGGCGTCGGAACGTTCGGAGCCGGATCGTCACGCGGCGCGGACATGACCCCGGCGGGAGGGCGTCGGAACCCATTTGAGTCGTCGCCGCCAACCTCGTCCTATGACGTTCCAGCCCGGCAACGACATGAGCGAGGAGGAGGTCAGCGAGCGCGTTGAGGCCGCCATCGAGGGGAACGACGTCGTGCTCTTCATGAAGGGCAACCGGCTGATGCCCCAGTGTGGCTACTCCAAGCGGGCCGTCGGCCTCATCTCGCAGTACCGCGAGGAGTTCGAGACGGTCGACGTCCTGCCGGCGCTCCCCGCATACCGCGAGGCGCTCGCGGAACACAGCGGCTGGGAGACCATCCCGCAGACGTTCGTCGACGGCGAGTTCGTCGGCGGGAGCGACGTGCTCGCGGAACTCGACGAGCGCGGCGAGCTCGCCGCGACGCTCGGCGAGGAGTGACAGCCCGGAACGAAACGGGCCGGAGGGGGAAGGGCAGGCGATATAAACCCAGCCCCCCTAGCGGGACCGTGAGCAGGCGAGGGTGCCACGCGAACCGGCCGGAGGAACGCACCCCTCGCGGACGTCACCCCTAAAACATGTCAGGACGAGTATTCAGACTCCACTCGACGCTCGAACTCCCGCTCGAGGATGTCGAGGAACACTTCGACGACCCCGACCTCCCGCCGGAGATCGAATCGGTCACCGTCACGCGCCGGAACAACACGCTCATCCTCAAATCGGTCGCCGCGGACGACGACCTCAGCAAGTACACGCCGACCGCACAGCTGAAGGCGAGCGTCACCGAGAACCGGGTCTACGAGGAAGAGCCACCACACGCGAACGGCCCGTGGATCTCGGAGGAGGAGGAGGAGGAGATCCCCTCCGAACTGGTCGAGTTCGCGTGCTTCAAGGGCGACCGCGAGACCGTCCTCCAGAACACCGCGCTCCAGTACCCGATGTTCCTCGTCCTGCTGGACCTCGCACGGAAAGCCGAGAAGGGGACGCTGACGGCCATCGCCGAGCGCGACGGCGTCCTCGAGGCCACCCGCATCGTCGAGGGCGAGGAACGACCCGCCTCCGTCGAGGTCGTCGAGAAACCCGCCAGCGGGCAGGGCGAGGGCAACGGCGTCGACTGGCGGGACAACGAGTTCATCACGGACTGACAGAACGGAGCTGTGAGGTACCGAGCCCTCGTGTTCCGCCGGCGGCGGATCGTTCGGCGAGCGGGGTGGGCCCTATGCTGAACACGGAGCGTGTCGGTGGCCCACCGGGCTAGCGTGTTGCCGATCACCCCCCGTTCTCCAGAAGCACGTCGAGCCTTCCCGTTTCGCTCAGTTCGATGAAGGCCCGATCCAGCAGCTCGCGGAGGACGAACTCCTCGTACCGCTGGCCTTCGCAGTACTCGCAGGGTTTCATTTCGCCGGCGACCGTCCCGATCTCGTCGCCGTGTTCGGCGTACAGCGTCGCCACGAGCGACTCCAGATCCCCGGTTGCCGTCTCCGTCGCCGCTGCAAGCGTCCCCTCGGCGTCCTCGGGGAGATCGTATGAGTAGACCCGGGTGTTCGACCGGTAATGTTTGAGCGTGCCGCCGCCGGCCTCCTCGAGCCGGGAGATCTCGACCATCCCGGCATCCTTCAATACGTCCACGTGATGGCGGACGGTCGTCTCGGCTTTCTCCTCGCCGCGACGCCGCAACTCCGCGCGAATCTCCTCGATGGTCATCTCCTCGTCGGCGAGCATATCGAGGATCTTGGCCCGCACGTCGTTTTCCAGCGCCTTCGCGCTCTCCGGATCGGTGGTGACCACGTCGCGGATCAGAACGTCGGATTCGAGCAGAGCCATTCGCTTACGTACGTCCCACGAACACAACGATGGTAAGAGTAACGCTGGGAATCTGACGTCGGTATTAAAAGCCTAATTTCCCTATGATTTTCGTAATAACGGTTATGCACCTCGGGCGACGAGAACGGAGCGGAATGGGGACGGCTCGGGAACGGTTCGACGTCGGCGGGATGTCCTGCTCGTTCTGCGCCGAGAGCATCGAGAAGGCCTACGACAGGAGGGACGGCGTCGAGGACGTGGACGTGAGCCTCGCTCACGAGGAGGTACTCGTCCGGTACGACGACAGCCGGATCAGCGAAATCGACGTGAAGGACACGCTCCGCGATCTCGGATACACCATCCGCGACCCGGACAGGGAGAAGCGGTTCGAAGAGCAGCAGGCCGAGCTCATCAGGGGCAAGCGCCGTCTCGTTCTCGCGGGAAGCGCGTCCGTCGTCGTCGCCGCGCTGATGGGGTGGATGGCGTTCGTGACGGGGCGGTTCGAGTCGGGGTCGCCGGCGATGGATCTCGTCACGCTCGCGCTGGCGCTGGGCACGATGTTCGGCCCCGGTCGCTACATCAAGGAAAAGGCGTACCAGAGCCTCCGTCGCGGTATCCTCAACCAGCACGTCCTGCTGGAGGCGGGGACGTTCGCCGGTCTCCTCGGGGGGTTCCTCGGGCTGTTCGCCTTCCCGGATTCCCCGACCGTCCACTTCCTCGCCGTCTCCGTGTTCATCACCACCTACCACGTCCTCTCGGAGTACACGAGCCTCGTCGTCCGCACGCGGGCGTCACAGGCCGTCCGACGCCTGCTCGACCTGCGACCCGACACGGTACGCCGCGTCACCGACGACCGTGGCGTCGAGGAGGTACCGGTGGACGACCTCGAGGTCGGTGACCGCGTCCGCGTCAAACCGGGCGAGAGCGTTCCCGTCGACGGCGAGGTCGTCGAGGGCGAGTCGACGGTCGACGAGTCGGTCGCCACCGGGGAGTCCATCCCGGAGGAGCGGACCGAGGGCGACGAGGTGATCGGCGGTAGCGTCAACGAGACCGGTACGCTTCTCGTCGCGGTGACGGCAACGGGCGAGGGCGCGTTCCTGAATCAGGTCGCCCGGGAGATCGAGGAAGCGCGTGCGATGAAACCCGGCATCGTCCAGCTCGCCGACCGCGTCCTCAGGTACTTCGTCCCGGCCGTCCTGACCATCGCGGCGGTGGCCTTCGCGTTCTGGCTGATCGCACCGCTCGCGTGGGGCGGCGGGCCGAACGTCCGCCGCGGGACGTTCGCGGCGCTTGCCGTCCTCGTCCTCGGCTATCCCTGTGCGCTTGGGATGGCGACACCGCTCGCCCTGATCCGAGGCGGCGGAAAGGCCGCCGACCGCGGCATCCTGATGCGGAGCGGTGACGCGTTTCAGGTCTTCCCCGACGTCGACCACGTCGTCCTCGACAAGACCGGAACGATCACCGTCGGCGAACCCACCGTCGGCGGGGTCGTCGGGCTGGACCACGAGGCGCGCGTCGTGCTGGCGACGGCGGCGAGCGCGGAGGCGTTCTCCGAGCACCCGCTCGCCGACGCGATACGCGACCGTGCCGACGAGCTGGGGGTGGAATACGCCGACCCGGAGGCGTTCGACTCGGTGACCGGCAGGGGTGTCCGGGCGGTCGTCGACGGCGACGACGTGCTGGTCGGCAAGTCCGGATGGCTCGCCGGCGAGGGGGTCGACCTCTCCGGGGGCAGCGACGACGTCGAGCGTCTCCAGCGTCGCGGCCTCACGGTCTCTGGGGTCGTCCGCGACGGTCGCCTCATCGGCCTGATCGGCATCGGCGACGGCATCAGGGACGATGCCGCCGCAACCGTCCGGCGGATGGCGGACGTGGGCATCACGCCCGTGATGATCACCGGGGACGACGAGCGGACGGCTCACGCGGTCGCGGAGGAGGTCGGCATCGAGCGCGTGATGGCCGACGTGCTGCCCGACGGGAAGCGCGAGGAGATCGGTCGCCTGCAGGACGGGGGCCATCGCGTGGCGATGGTCGGCGACGGCATCAACGACGCCCCGGCACTCACGCAGGCCGACGTCGGCATCGCCATCGGCGCCGGGACGGACATCGCCATCGAGTCTGCCGACATCGTGGTGATGGGCGAGCGACTCGGCGGCGTGATGGACGCATACGAGGTCGGCCGGGAGAGCTACCGGAAGACGCGCCAGAACCTCGCCGCCGCCTTCGCGTTCAACGGTGTCGGCGTCGCGGCTGCGACGACCGGGCTCGTTCACCCGGTGTTCGCCATGATCGCGATGGTGCTGTCCGTCTCGGTCGTCCTCCTGAACAGCTTTGCCGGCCAGCTCCTCTCCGACGAGGGGATCGACACCGAGTTCGCCGTCGAGAGGGACGACAGGGGGGGAGCCGGAGGGGAACCCGCGACCGCGGATTAGACCGACCCGTCGTAGCCGGCCCGCTCGATGGCGACACGGAGGTCGTCGTCGGCCACGCCGTCCTCGGCGACGATCTCGACGACATCGGCCTCGTGGTCGGCGTCGACGCGGGCCACCCCGTCGACGTTTTGCAGCGCGCTTTCGACGTTCCGTTCACAGCCGTCACAGGACAGGCCGGTGACGGCGAGCGTCTCGCGCTTCACGTCGGGCGATCGTGGCTCGACGCCAATGACCGTTCCGATGGGTATCGTAGCGTATGAGAACGGATGGAACCGGTCACGGGGCCTCGCCCCGTCCGAACGGATTCGACGCGACCGATGCACGCGATGTCCGTGATCACGGACTGACCGCACTACGTTCGCCGGACGACCGGGGACGGTTGTCACGACGACGGAAGAGCGGGGGACGAGACGACCGCACGGGCACTCCTGACTGACTGTCCCTGACGCGAGTGGCAACCGTTTTGTCGCCGTCCGCTCGACGGGGGGCTATGCCATGGTATCCCCCGACGACTCGCCGAACGCGGGGTGACGCGCCGTGACCCGAACCGTCGGCGTCGTCGGCCTCAGGGCGATGGGCGGGCGGATGGCCGAGGTGCTCCTCGAATCGTACCCCGTCGTCGTCCACGACCTCGACCCGGACCGGCGTCGGGCGCTCGCCGGGGCGGGAGCGACCGCGGTCGACTCGCCCCGCGAGGTGGCCGAGCGGGCGTCGGTCGTCCTGCTCTCGCTCCTCGACGACGCGGCGCTCGAGGCGGTCGTGGAGGGCGACGGCGGCGACGGCCTCGCCGCCGGGCTCGGCCCGGACGACGTCGTCGTGGACACGAGCACCGTCTCGCCGGCGGCCTCGGAGGCGGCCGCGGCGGCCTGTGCGGACCGCGGCGCCGGGTTCCTCGACGCCCCGGTCAGCGGCGGGGCGCGCAACGCCGACACGGGCGACCTCACGGCGCTGGTCGGCGGCGAGGCGTCGACGCTCGACCGGGTCCGCGGGGTGCTCGACGCCGTCGCGGCCGAGGTCCACCACGTCGGCCCGCAGGGGACGGGCGCGGCGCTCAAGGTGGTGAACAACTACCTGTTCGCCTGCAACCAGCTCGTCCTCTGCGAGGGACTGATGATGGCGCGGGCGCTCGGGGTCCCGGACGGGACGTTCGTCGAGACCGTCTCGGACTCGTCGGGCGGGTCCTACGCCCTGGACCGCAACATGGAGCGGTTCGTCCTCCCCGACGACTACGACTCCGAGTTCACCCTCGCGCTGATGCGCAAGGACGCCACCCTCGCCGAGCGTCTCGCCCGCGAGCACGACGTCCCGCTCCTCGTGGGCGGCGTGAGCGACCTCTACCGCCTGGGCGAGCGCCTCGGATACGGCGACCTCGACTCCTCGGCGGCGCTGAAACTGTACGAGACGCTCGTGGACGGCTGACCGGCGCGCCACCCCGTTTCGCAAGCTACTTGGGCCGTAATGACATCTAATTAGACGATGACCGAGGCGTTCCCCGACTACGTCGACGCGGACTACGAGGACGGCGCCGGCCAGTCGCCGGACGACTACCCGACCATCCAGGACAAGATCGAGAAGGCCCTGGAGGTCGTCGAGGTCGGACTCACCGAGTACCGCGACCCCGCGGTGATGTGGACCGGCGGGAAGGACTCGACGCTCACGCTCTACTTCGTGAAGGAGGTCGCCGAGGAGTACGGCCTCGACCTCCCGCCGGCCGTCTTCATCGACCACTACCAGCACTTCGACGAGCTCCACGACTTCGTCGACCGGTGGGCCGACGCGTGGGACCTCGACGTGATCTACGCCCGCAACGAGGACGTAGGTCGGTACGTCGAGGAGAACGATCTCGACCCGGGCGACGACATCCCGGTCGACGCGCTCTCCGAGCACAACCGGCACCACGTGCGGGAGATCCTGGAGTACGAGGAGGACACCTTCCCGTTCCTGCTCGACACCTACGTCGGCA
>JBDGSZ010000126.1:0-11030 GCA_042217265.1 Haloferacaceae archaeon | reverse complement strand
CGACCGCGGCGCCACGGACAGCCGGGTCGGGGCTGTCGCCGGGCGCGACGGGGCCGTCGGGGGTCTCGCGGTCGACGGCGCGGACGGCGAGGAGCGCGGTCGCAGTCGCCGCCAGGGGGTCGCGAGCGCCGGCCCGCCGGGCGGGTTCGAGCGCCCCGACGAGCGCCAGGTGATCGCGGGCGACGCTCCCGTCGGCCGTCGCGCGGTCGACGGCGGCGGCCTGGACCGCCACGACCCCGTTCATGCGTCGTCCGGCGCGTCCGGCGCGTCGAGCGAGTGGTCGACGACGGTGCCGTCGGGGCGGAGCGTGACGGTGCCGAGCGTCGCCGTCTCGCCCTCGGGGGTCGTCGCGGCGACGGCCCGAAGCGTCTCCTCGCGGTCGAGTCGATCCCAGACGACCCGCTCGACGAGGGTCTGGAACTCGTCGGGGTCGGTCCAGCCGGCGTCGATGTCGGAGGGGACGCGGACCAGAAACTGGAGTTCGGTCCCCGTGACGGCGATGCCGACGCCGAACGTGTCCGCCATGCCGGTTACTGGATCGCGGCGGGTCAAAGGCCCGTCGCTCTCACCGGTCGTCGACCTCGCGGCGGGCGGCGAGCAGGTCACGGAGCGCCCGTTCGGCGCTCGCCCGCTTCACGTCGAGGCGGTCGCCGTCGAAGACGTAGCGTTCGGCGCGCGCGAACGAGGACCCGGTACCCCACGGCCCGGCGTACGCGACGCCGACGTGGACGAGGCCGACGGGCTTCTCGTCGGTCCCGCCGGTCGGCCCGGCGATGCCGGTGGTCGAGACGCCCCAGGTCGCGTCCGCGCGGTCGCGCACTCCCCGAGCCATCTCGACCGCGACGGGCTCCGAGACGGCGCCGTGGGCGTCGAGCGACTCGCGGGACACCCCGAGGCAGTCGAGCTTCGCGTCGTTCGAGTAGGCGACGACCGCGCGGTCGAAGTAGTCGCTCGACCCGGGCACGTCGGTGAGGAGCGACCCGACCAGCCCGCCGGTGAGCGACTCGGCGACGGCGACCGTGTCGCCCGCGTCGCGGAGCGCGTCGCCCACGACGGCCTCGATCCGGTCCGCGGTGTCGTCGGTCGGCGGTGTCACGCCCGACGGTGCGTGCCGCCGACCGAAGAAGGCTCCGGGAGAACGGGGGCTGTCTCAGGGGTCGAACTTCCACTCGCCGTCGTCGCCCGCGTCGTCGTCGACGACGTCGGGAGTCGCGTCGTCTTCCTCCGCCAGTTGGCGGTAGGTGGCGGCCAGGGTCGCCCAGACGAACACGGTGACGAACGCGCGTCCCGACTGGCCGACCAGGACGCCGAGGAGTGGCGAGAGGTTCCCGAGGCCGATGCCGACGACGCTGAAAAAGAGGTTGATCGGCACCGTGACCACGAGGACGAGGAGGACGAGGACCGACAGCCGGAGGCGGTGGCCGCGGGTCAGTTCCCAGGAGCGGCGGAAGCCGTCCACGAAGCTCTCGTCGGCGTCGACGACGAAGACGATCCAGAACCCGAGCGTGGCGACGAGGAGGATGCCGGGGACGACAAGCAGGGCGAACCCGACGGCGGTGACGATCGCGAAGAGGACGAACCCGAGGAAGGCGTTGAGGAAGGCCGGGCCGAGCCGTCGGGTGAACGCGTTCGGCGGGAGCGCGTCCCGCTCGTCGGTCAGGAAGGTCCGGACGGCCCCGATGGCGACGACCAGCAGGGCGAGCGAGGAGAGGAACCCGACGAAGGCGGCGACGACCGAGGGGACGGCGACGACCGGATCGGGGAAGGCGACGGTGCCGGTGTCGCCCGGGAACCCCGGCGGGGCGGACGGTCCGTCGGCCGGTCGCGCTGGGCCGAAGAGTCCGGAGACGACGCCGAGGAGGTAGACGAGGCCGACGATGGCCAGCCCGCTCCGGGCGACGGTCCGGCGCAGGCCCCGGACCAGGGCGTCGGCGATGTCGACGGTATCGGTCATGCGGTCGGCCGGTACAGCGGTCGCGGTGATAAACACGGGGGATGGGAGGTCGCGGCGGGACCGAACGGCATATCGCCCCGCGCGACGTAGGGGTGGTCGTGCCACCAGCGGTCCGCGCAGACGAGCTCTCCAAGAACTACGGATCGGTACGGGCGTTGAACGGCGTCTCGTTCGAGATCGAGCGGGGCGAGGTGTTCGGCCTCCTCGGCCCGAACGGGGCCGGGAAGACGACGTTCATCGACATCATCACCGGACTGGCCGACCCGAGCGGCGGGAGCGCCGCGGTCTTCGGCCACGACGTGGTCAAGGAGCCACAGCGCGCCCACGACCGCATCGGGCTCTCCCCCCAGGAGTTCAACGTCGACCGCTTCTTCCCCATCCGGGACGTCCTGCGCCACAAGGCGGGGTATCACGGCGTTCCGCCGGGGGAGGCCGCCGAGCGCGCCGACCGGGTGCTCGAACAGGTCGGCCTGACCGGGAAGGCCGACCGGGAGTTCAGCGCCCTCAGCGGCGGGATGAAGCGTCGCGTCCTCCTGGCCCGGGCGCTCGTCACCGACCCCGACCTGCTCATCCTCGACGAGCCGACCGCCGGCGTCGACGTCCAGTTGCGCCGCGAGGTGTGGTCGCTGGTCGAGGACCTGACCGCGGAGGGCGTGACGGTGCTCCTGACGACCCACTACCTGGAGGAGGCCGAGCGGCTCTGTGACCGCATCTGCATCCTCGACGAGGGCGAGGTCGTCGAGATCGACACGCCCGACGAGCTCCGGCGCCGGCGGGCCGACACGGTCCGGATCCGGCTCGACGGCGCCATCGAGAACGGCGAGCTCGAGCGGACGATGGCCGACGAGGGAGGCATCGCGGCGGTCGAGACGGAGGGCCGGACGGTGACCGTCGAGGCCGACCGGCCGCCCGAGGCCATCGCGACGCTCGCGACCCGGGTCACCGACCACGGTCGAACCATCGCCGACGTCGACGTCGAGCGGACATCGCTCGAGGACGTCTTCGTCGACCTCACGAGGCTCGATGACTGACGCCACGCTCCCCGCGCCGCTCGTCCGGGCCGGCGCGCTCTGTCGCCGCGAGGTCGTCCGGTTCGTGACCCGCCCGACCACGACGGTCGCGCCGTCGCTGGTCACCAACGGCCTGTTCATCACCGTCTTCGGCGTCATCCTCGGGGCCCGCATCGGCGACGTGGCCGGCTTCTCGTACCTCCTGTTCGTCCTCCCGGGGCTGATGCTCCTCGGAACGACGACCAACGCCATCCAGAACTCCGGCTTCTCCGTGTTCCACGGGCGGTGGGAGGGTTACGTCGACGCGGTCACGTCCTCGCCGATGTCGTACGTCGAGCAGGTAGCCGCCTACGTCGTCGCGAGCGCCCTCCGCGGGTTCGCCGTCGGGGCGGGCATCCTCCTGCTCGGCGCGGTCTTCGCGCCCGTCCCGCTCGTCAACCCGCTGGTCCTGCTGGCCTTCCTCGTCACCGTCAGCGTCCTGTTCAGCGCCCTCGGCGTCCTCATCGGCCTCTGGGCCTCGGACTTCGACCAGCTCAACCTGTTCAACCAGTTCCTGCTCCGGCCGCTGGTCTTCCTCGGCGGCGTCTTCTACCCCGTGACCGACCTCCCGCCGACCCTCCGCCCGCTGGCGACCGCCAACCCGTTCTTCTACATGGTCAACGGCTTCCGCTACGGCCTCATCGGGTACGCGGAGGCCGACCCGTGGCTCTCGTTCGGCGTCCTCGCCCTCGCGACCGTGATCGCGCTGGCCGCGGCCGTCCGCCTCGTCGGCGAGGGGTACGGCCTGCGGACCTAGCGCTCCATCCGGCGCTCGACGAAGTCGTAGACGCGGGTCATGTCGGCGTCGCCGCCGTGGTCGGACCGCGCGTAGCCGACGAGGTTCCGGACCACGCCGGCGAGCAGGAGCGGCGCGTCCTGTTCCTCCGCGAACGACCCGAGGAGCCGGATGTCCTTCTCGGTCAGGCCGAGCGTGAACCCGAGGTCGTAGTCGCCGGTGAGCACCTGTTCCGGGAGCTTGTCCTCCGTGGCGCTGTTGCGGCCGCTGCTCGCGCTGAACAGCTCGACCAGCGTTTCGCCGTCCAGTCCGGCGCGGCGGCCGAGGGCGAGCGCCTCTGACGAGGCGAGCAGCGCCGTCGTCGAGAGGTAGTTGTTGAGCAGTTTCGCGGCGTGACCGTCGCCCGGCCCGTCGCCGAGGTGGAAGACGTCGGCGGCGAAGGCCTCCAGGAGCGGTCGGCAGGCCTCGAGCACGGCCGGGTCGCCGCCGACCATGACCGTGAGCGTCCCGCGCTCGGCGCCCGAAACCCCGCCGCTGACCGGGGCACCGAGGACGTCGGCCGCCAGGCGGTCGGCGACCGCCTCGGTCGTACCGGGGGTGGAGGTGGTCAGGTCGACGAGCACGGCGTCCGGGTCGAGCGCGTCGCCGACCTCGTCGACGACCGCCTCGACCTCGTCGGGACCCGGGAGCGAGAGGAAGACGACCTCGGCGTCGGCCGCGGCGTCGGCCGCCGTCGCCGCCGGCGTCCCGCCGGCCTCTGCGAAGGCCTCGACCGCCTCCTCGCGCACGTCGAAGCCCGCGACCCGGTGGTCGTCGGTCAGGTGTGCGGCCATCGGTCCGCCCATCCGGCCGAGGCCGACAAAGCCGACCCGGGTCATCGTGAGGTCCGGCGACGGGGTTCGGGGGGCGCGCGGTCCGACCGTCGGGAGCTGTGAGAGGCGAGCACGGTCGCGAGTCGACGGGCTCCGGGGTCAAATGGCTTCGTGAACCGGCGGGGTCGGCGCCGCCCCTGCCGGAGCCGAAACGTTCGTGCCCGCGGGGGGAGTGGATGGGGTGATGAGGTCGTGGGCCCGCCGGGCGCTGCGAGTCGAGTACCCGCGGCAGGTCTGGCTGGTCACGGGCGCCCACGGGGTCAACGAGTTCTACAGCGTCGCGCTCCCGCCCATCCTGCCGCTGCTCGTCTCGGATTTCGGGCTGACCTACGGCCGGGCGGGCGCGCTGGTCACCGTTTTCTTCGCGATGTATTCGGTCTTCCAGCTGCCGGCGGGGATGCTCGCGGACCGGGTCGGCCAGCAGCGGCTCCTCACTTGGGGGATGGTCCTCCTGGGGGCGGGGCTGTTCGTCGTCGGGAACGCCGGGAGCTACTCGACGATGCTCGCCGGACAGGCGCTGGCCGGGATCGGGGGCAGCACGTACCACCCCTCCGGGATGTCGCTGATAAGCGACCTCGAGGCGGGCGACACGGAGGGGCGGGCGATGGGCATCCACGGCCTCGGCGGCATCGTGGGCATGGCGCTCGCGCCGGTGCTCGTGGGCGGCGTCGCGAGCCTCGCGGGCTGGCGGCTGGCGCTCTCGGTCGCCGCACTCGTGGGGGTGGGCTACGCCGGGTGTTTCCGGCTCCTGTTCTCCGTGCCATCGTCGTTCCGGACGCCCGAGGTCGCCGACGGCGGCGCCGAGGTGGAGTCGGCCGGGCCGGGGACGGCCGAGGGGCTGCGCGAGCGGATCCGCGCCGCCGTCGCCATCCCGCTCGCGTGGTGGGTCGTCGGGCTGTTCGCGGCCAGCTTCCTGTTCTCGTTCCAGATGGGCGCGGTGCGGACCTTCGCCCCCACGTATCTCTTCGAGCGGCTCTCGGGGTCGAGTTCCGTCGCGAACGCCATCTACTTCGTGATGCTCGCGGGCGCCGGCGCGGCGTCCATCGGCGCCGGCAACGTCGCCGACCGGTTCGACCGGCGGCTCGCGGGCGCGGCGGCCCTGACCCTGGCCGCCGGCGCGCTCGGGGCGACGGCGCTGATCCCGCCCCGGACCGACCTCATGCTCGGCTGGTTCCTCGTGCTCGGGGTCATCGTCTACTTCGCCTCGCCGATGAAGAACGCGCTGACGTCGGCGTACTCCGAGCGGGACTCGAGCGGGAGCCTCTTCGGCGTGATGCTCTCGGCGTCGTCGTTCGGCGGGGCGACCGCCCCGGTCCTCCTCGGGTTCGTCGCCGAGCGGGTCGGCTGGGCGGTGGCGTTCCCGGCCATCGGGCTCGCGAGCCTCGCCGGCGCGGCCGTCTTCCTCGCGCTCGTCCGGGTGTAATCACGCGACCGGCCGACCCCCCACAGATCTCACGACTGATAATCAGCCGGTGCGTTGATACCCCTCGTGTGACAAGCGGGGATCGATGGACCGGTACGCCGTCGTGTACATGGTCGCGCTCGTGATCACGATCGTCGGGATACTGGGGGCACGGGTCTTCGTGCTCTGATAGTGATCATCGCGACTGTTTGCCGGTTCGACCGCCCGGTGTCGGCCGGTCGATACCGGAAAGACGCGGAACGATCGCTACGAGACCCGCACCGCCCGACAACAGGGTTATGCGTCGGGTGGCCGACCTCGACGCATGCCCTCGACGCTCTTCCACGCGGCGGTCGGGGGGCTGATCGCCGCGGCGCTGCTCCCCGACGGCTTCGACCGGCGGGTCCTCGCGGTCCTCGCGCTCGCCGTCCTGATCCCCGAGATCGACGTGTTCATCGGCCTCTGGGTGGAGGGGGCCCACCGCGCGTACACCAACAACGTCTTCGTCCCGCTGGCGCTCGCCGGACTGGTCCACTACGACACGGCGGTCCGGCCGCGCTCGTGGCTCCGCGCCCGCTGGGGACCGGACGCACGCCGGATCGCGGGCGTCGGCGTCGTCGTCCTCGCGGTCGCCGGCATCGGCCTCGACCTCTTCGCCAACGGCGTGAACCTCCTCTTCCCGGTCGTCGACCAGTTCTACAGCCTCGACGGCGAGGTCCTGCTGTCCGACCAGCGGGGGCTCGTCCAGACCGTCGTCGACGTCGAGGAGTCCACGAAGGGGACGACCGAGACGCAGCAGTACTGGACGGGCGTCGATCCCCAGCCCTCGAACCCCGGCGCCGAACCGGCTGACGTCGAGCGGGTGTTCCCGCTCGCCCGGTCGGGGAGCCAGATACTCCTGACCGTCACGGGGTTTGCCGTCGTCGGCTATCGCCTGTGGCGCGACGAGTGACCGCCGGGTCCGGTGTCGGCCGTACGCGCCGCCGCCCCCGTCGCCGCCGAGCGGCTCCTGGATCGTTGCGTCCCCCACGGCGACTTTCATGCTCATCCCGGTGAGGTCCGGCGAGCCGTGGAACCGGCAGTAGACGTCGTAGACGCCCGACGAGTCGAAGGTGTGTGCGGCCGTCCCGCCGCCGGACACCTCCACGTCCTTCTCCCAGTTGTCGGAGGCGCTGGTCACGGTGTGGGCGGTGGCGTCCTCGTTGGTCCACGTGACCTCCGTGCCGGACTCGACGTGGACGTTCCGGGGGTCGAACTGCGCGTCGACCATCGACACCGACGACGTCTCGGCGCCGACGGTCCCGCCCCCGCCGGCACAGCCGGTGACGAGCGCGGCCGCCGCGCTTCCGGCGGTACGGAGCAGGGTTCGCCGGTGGAGCATTCCGGCCCGGAGCTCGGTCGGCCGGACGCTTGTGCCTTTTCCCGCCGAGCGTCGCCCCCTTTCGCAAGAGCGTAGTGGCTCCGCGTCCACGTGACGGTATGGCCATCGCGGAGCGGGTCCGGTCGCGGACCCGGACCCATCCACGGGCGGTGACGGGCGTTCTCAGCGCCGTCGGGTACGCGGTCGTCGTCGCGTCGTTCGTCGGCCTGCTCCCCCTGCCGGACCTGTCCGACGGGGCCGTCCTCCTCATGGGTGACCTCATCGCGGTCATCAACACGGTCGCGCTCGGGTGCCTGCTGGCCGGGTGGTGGTTCATCCGTCGCGGCGACGTGGAGCGCCACCGGCGGGCGATGCTGACCGCGTTCGCGCTCATCCTCCTCTTCCTGGTCGTGTACGTCTGGAAGCAGGCCGGCGGGTTCACAAAGGAGTTCGTGGTCCGCGAGGGCCACGCTTTCGCCGGGTACGCGGGCGTCGTGTCGGCCGCGTACTTCGCGATGCTGGCGGTCCACGTCCTCCTTTCGATGCTGTCCGTCCCCGTCGTGCTCCACGCGGTCGTCCTAGGGCTAACCCACTCGCGGTCGGAACTGCCCGATACGGCCCACCCCACCGTCGGCAGGGTGGCCGTCGCGGCGTGGTCGCTCAGCCTCGCGCTCGGCATCGTCACCTACCTCATGCTGAACCACGTCTACGCCTGGGAGGCCGCCCGGTACGGCCTCGTGCCGCTTCTCGTCGGTCCCGCGGCCGGTCGGCTGGTCCCGTCCGCGGTCCGGCGGTAGCGCGCGACCGTCAGGGGCGCACGCGCGGGAGGCGCGCCGAGACGGCCCCGCCGATCCGGGGCGCCCAGTAGAGCAGGGCGACGGTGAGGAGGAAGACGAGCGTCGAGAGGTCCCACGAGAGCGCCGTCACGGCGCCGAAGCCCGTCGCGCCGACGACGGGCGTCAGGAGCGAGACCGTACAGCCGACACAGGAGAACAGGCCGAGCAGGCCCGAGAGCACGCCGGCGACGGCGTCGAGCAGGCGGGCGTAGAGCAGGTAGGCGACCGAGAGGTAGCCGACGAGTTCGAACGGGACGAGAACGAACTGGACGACTGCGTTTCGGTAGATGACGATCGGACCCCAGGCGGGGACGGCCCACGAGACCCGGAGGCCGGTGCCGGAGGCGACCGGCGAGACGACCCCGAACCGCACGATCCCGGCGACCGTCAGGAGCGCGAGCAGGTAGGCGCCCGTCACCGCGAGGGCGACGGCCCGGACCCGGCGGCTCCGGTCGGCCAGGGTCGTCCGCGAGACCGCGAAGAGGCCGACGTTGATCCAGACGAAGGTGTAGACGACGTACCGGGGCTCGGTGATCGCCGCGGACGTGGCGGCGAGGTACGTCAGGACGAGCAGCAGTTCGAACAGGCCGACGACCGTCCACGCGAGGACCTCCACCCGGCCGACGCCGAGGCGGTCCCGGATGGACCCGAGTCGCGTCGCCGTGCTCATCGTCCGAGGTTGAGGGACCGACGCCAAAAAGGGTTACAGTTCGGGGGCCGCGTTACGTCGGCACCGGCGGCGAGGCGGAGGCTCGCGATCCAGGGCCGGCTCGTCGCCCCGGTTCCCCGGGGATCGGCGAGGCCGCCGTCGGGGGGCGCCCCGTCACTCCGTCGCCCCCTCGGCGATGCGCTCGTAGCGCTCCCGGAACCGGGTGTGACAGGAAGGACAGCAGAAGTGGTGGACCTCGCCGTCGACGCGTGCGGTCTCGCCCTCGCTGGTGACGGTGTTGCCACACTCGTCGCAGGTCAGCGCGAAGTCGACGCCGCCCGCGGTCGGTCGCCACTCCGTCCGGGTCACCGGCGCCACGTCGTAGTCGTCGACGGGCGTTCCGTCGAGGGTGGCGGCCAGCCACTCCCGGACGTCATCGGTCCGGACGCGAGCGTGACAGACGACGTCGCCGTCGGCGGTCCCGAAGACGTGTTCGACCGCGTCGTCGTCCGCGAGGCGGTCGACGGCGGCCGCGACGTCGGCGTCGAAGCCGAGGGCGACGGAGACGAGGACCGGGACGCCGGCCCGGAGCTGAGAGCGGTCGATGTCGAGGGTGAACCGGCGGATGACCCCCGACTCCCGCAGGCGCTCGACGCGGTCGGAGACCGCGGGCGGGGACAGGTCCACCCGGTCGGCGATGTCGCTCCACGGGCGGCGGGCGTCCTCCGCGAGCAGTTCGAGGATCTCCAGATCGGTCTCGTCGAGGTCGCGCATGCTCCCGCCAGGACCCCGACGGTCTTCAGTTCTCCGCGCCGCTCGGTTCGGGATCCGAAGCGGTACCGGGGGCGAACCGAGCGTTCCGCGGTCCGGCGCTACCCGCGCTCCCCGGCCACGTCGAAGGCGTCGGCGAGGACCGGCACGGCGGGGAGGACGCGTTCGATCGACCCCCGGTTGAACTCCGCGAAGAGGGCGGCCAACTCCTCGACGGTGTCGGCGTCGAACCCGTGGGAACGGAGCTCCTCGGGCGTCAGCCGCGGCGAGTGGGCGAGGTCGTCGACGTACGCCGTCGTCAGATCCTGTGACCGCTCGACCGCGCGGTCGAACGACGGACTCCGGAGGACCGGTTCGAGGTCGTCCCAGGCGGTCGCGAACGCGCCGGGCCACTGCAGAAGACACCGGTAGATGCTCGGCAGGCCGTCCTCGAAGCCGTGGAAGTCGTAGACGCCGTCGACGGCGTCCGCGGCCTCCGGCGGCGCGGCGTCGAAGGCGGCGAGGGTAGGAGGGCGGCCGCGGTCGCGGTCGAGCCGGTCGGGGAGCGGCGCGGTCGCCGCCCGGCCCGACGGGTCGCCCCCGACCCGCTCGCCCCCCAGCGATCGGTCGACGATCTCGAAGAACACCGCGAGCCGGGGGATGACGACGTCGAAGGTGGCGAGCTGGCCCCGGAGTTCGGCGTACTCGGCGGGGGGAACGCCGACGTCGGCGCGGCGATACGCCGGGAGGTCGTTGTCGGCCTCGACCGCCGCGAGGACCGCGTCCCGGAACTCGACGGTGAACTCGCCGAGCGCCGCCGTCCCGAAGACGGGCTTGACCTGGCCCCAGAGGTAGCGCGTGAACTCGGGTTCGTTCGCCGTCAGCGTCCGCCAGATCCAGTTGACGACGGGCGCGCGGAACGTCGCCCGGATGTCGTCGTAGAGTCCCCGCTGCCACCCCGTCGCCGCCTCCGCGTACAGCTGCCTGCTGGTGTCCATGCCCGCCCTGGGGGGTCCTCCCTGTTAAGTTCCTGCGTGACGGGGAGGCCGTCCCGCTCGACGGCCCGCGGCGGGGCGTTCGGGGGGTCGGTTTTTTGCCCCGGTGCCGCGACGGTGTGCGCATGGCACTCGACACGGACCGGGTCGAGACCGTCACGGTGGACTCGTACGGGACGCTCGTCGACCCGAGCGCGGCCGAGCGGCGGCTTCGCGAGCGGGTCGAGAACCCCGAACCCGTCTCGACGCTGTGGCGCATGCAGTCGCTGATGTACACGATGGTGAGCAACTTCGTCGGCGCCTACCAGCCGTTCTACGAGATGAACCGCGACGCGCTCCAGTACGCGCTCGACGTCCACGGCGTCGACCTCCCGCCCGAGGAGCGCGACGAGATACTCGCGGTCTACCACGAACTCGACGTCTTCCC
>JBDGSZ010000077.1:0-11099 GCA_042217265.1 Haloferacaceae archaeon | reverse complement strand
CTTATGGGTAAGAGACAGGGCTAAAGCCGTGGGCTTTCGCCTTGAAATTCTGTAACTCACCTTCTCGTCCGGGCCAGCAGGGCCCCCGCGAGCGCCGCCACGCCCAGCGCCGCGACGGCCCCTGGCGCGCCCGGGCCGGCGCCGACCGCGGCCGTCCCCGTCCCGTCGGGCGCCGCCGTGGCGGTCGGCGTCGCCGTGGGCGTCGCGGTCGACGTCGGCGTCGCGGTCCCGTCGGGCCTGGCGGTGGCCGTCGTCGCGTCCGCCACGAACGGGTTCGTCCCCCGCCGACGCTCGGTTCCGCTCGTCGCGCCGTCCCCGTCCGGGTCGAGGTCCGGCCCGTACACGAAGTGCGCCGGATCGTCCGGCAGGGGCGGGAGCGCGTCGGTCGTGACGTAGCGGTCGAGCCAGGGGCCGAGCGACGCGACGCCGGTCGTCCCGACGACCGCGCGCCGGAACGCGGCGTGGTCCGGGTACGGACCGGGCCGGCGCACGAACACGTCCGCGAGCGCGTAGCGCCCGTCGGTCCGCTCCCGTATCTCGGCGTCGAGCGCCGCGAGCACCAGGGCGCCCTTCTCGTAGTTCGCCAGGGTACCCCGCCAGGTCGCGGGCTCGGAGAGCGTGACCGGGTTCCGCGACGGGGCGTACCGGTCGGCGGCCAGGTCCCCTCGGAAGCCCTCGTAGTCCCCGGCCCCGGAGTTGAGCGCGAAGGCGTGGCCGAAGTACTCCGCGGTCGCCTCGGTGAGCCAGCGGGTCGACCCGCTCCCGAGGACGCCGAGCCTGGTGTGGACGTACTCGTGGGTGAACGCGGTGTCGGTCGTCCGGAAGGCGAGCGCGTCCGGCTCGACCCAGAAGCTCGTCTCCACGGCCGCGCCGGCGATCCGGGTCCCGGTCTCGGACCGGTCGCGCGCCGGGATGACGAACGCCGCGGTCGAGTCGCGGCGGACCCCGAGGTCGAACCGGCCGGGTGCGAGACGCAGGAACTCGCGCGCGTTCCGAAGATCGACCGGCTCCACGCTCCCGGCGACGACGAACACGGTCCGCTCGCCGTCCGCGGTCGCCGAGGCCGTGCGGTAGGGGCCGAGGTACGCGACGGGTCCGGCCGCGTACCCCTCGCCGGCGGCGGCGAAGGTCGTCGTCACTCCGGGCTGGTCGCCCCCGTAGCTGTACGAGACGGAGACATCGGGACGGACGACGAACGCCCAGTCCTCGCCCGCGATGACCCGGTCGTCGTCGGCGCCGACGCGGACGGCGATCCGCGGGCGCTCCACGCCGGTCCACGTGAACGTCGTCGCGTTCGCCCGCGAGAACCCCCGGAGCCCCACCACCTCGGCGTTCGCCGCGCCGGCGACCGGGAGCCGGACGGTCAGCTCGGACACCCGGTCGGGCAGCCGGTACTCGACCGTCATCCGTACCGCGTCCCCGTCGGCGCGCGCGGCCGCGAACGACTGCTCGATGTCGTCCGATGTCGCCCCGACGCCGGTCGGAAGCGTCGCAACCAGCGACAGGCCGACCACGACGAGGGCGGCGGTCCGATGTCGACCGGTCACGGTCGTCGCTCGTCCCGCCGGCCCTTCATACTGCGGGCCGACCGCCGAGACTCAACCCTTTTTGGTCCGGCCGCGCCACCGTCGCCCAATGAGCGGCTTCGACTACGAGGAACTCGGTCTGGTCGCGGGGCTGGAGATCCACCAGCAGCTCGACACCGCGACCAAGCTGTTCTGCGAGTGCCCGACCGTCCGGCGCGACCCCGACGAGGCCGTCCGGACGTTCACCCGCTACCTCCATCCGACCCGGAGCGAACTGGGCGAGATCGACGAGGCGGCCCTGGAGGAGAGCCGGGTGGACCGCGAGTTCGAGTACCTCGCGTTCGACACCACCTGTCTGGTCGAGGAGGACGACGAGCCGCCCGCCCGGATCGACGACGAGGCCCTCAACGTGGCGCTTCAGATCGCGGCCCTGCTCGACATGACCGCCGTCGACCAGGCCCACGTGATGCGCAAGATCGTCGTCGACGGGTCGAACACCACCGGCTTCCAGCGCTCGACGCTCGTCGCCCGGGACGGCGAGATCGAGACGAGCGCGGGGCCGGTCGGCGTCGAGGATCTTCTCCTCGAGGAGGAGAGCGCCGCCCGGATCGAGGAGACCGAGCGGGGCGTGCGCTACGGCCTGGACCGCCTGGGCATCCCGCTGGTCGAGATCGGCACCGATCCCGACATCCACACGCCCGAGCAGGCCCGCGAAGCGGCCGAGCGCATCGGCATGCTCCTGCGCTCGACCGGCGCGGTCAAGCGCGGTCTCGGCACCATCCGCCAGGACGTCAACGTCTCCATCGCGGACGGCGCCCGCGTCGAGATCAAGGGGGTCCAGTCGCTCGACACCATCGACGACATCGTCCGCCTGGAGGTCCGCCGGCAGGTCGAACTCCTCGACGCTGCCGACGAACTCGGGGAGCGGGACGCCTCCGTGGGTGACCCGACTGACGTGAGCGAGGTCTTCGCGGACACCGACTCCGGCGTCATCGCGGGAGCGCTCGACTCCGGAGGCCGGGTCGTGGCGGTCCCGCTGTTCGGCTTCGACGGGCTGGTCGGCCGCGAACTCCAGCCCGACCGCCGCCTGGGGACCGAACTCGCCGATCACGCGAAGCGCCACGGCGCCGGGGGGATCTTCCACACGGACGAACTGCCGGCCTACGGCGTCACCGCGTCGGAGGTCGAGGCCCTCCGCGAGGCGGTCGACGCCGGCCCGGCTGACGCCGTCGCGCTGGTCGCCGACGACCCCGAGACGGCCGACCTCGCCGCCGAGGCCGTCGCCGAGCGGGCCGCGGCCGCGCTGGCGGGCGTCCCGGAGGAGACCCGCGACGCGAACGAGGACGGCACCACCCGCTACCTCCGGCCCCTGCCCGGCGCGGCGCGGATGTACCCCGAGACCGACGTGCCGCCGGTCGAGCCCGACCCGAGCGACGTCGAGACGCCGGAGCTTCTCACCGAGAAGGTCGAGCGCTACCGAGAGGAGTACGGCCTGGACGCCGGGCTGGCCGAGCAGGTGGCCTACGGCGAGCACATGCCGACCTTCGAGGCGGCCGTCGACCGGGGCGTCGACCCGACGACCGCCGCCACGACCCTGGCGTCGACGCTGACGGAACTCCGGCGCGACGGCGTGCCCGTGGAGCGCCTGACCGACGACGACCTGCTCGACGCCCTCGACCTGGTCGCCGCCGGCGACCTGCCGAAGGGGGCCGTCGACGAGGCGCTGGCCACGATGGCCGAGAACCCCGACCTGAGCGCCGAGGCGGCCGTCGAGGAGGCCGGGCTGGGCGGCGCCGGCGAGGCCGAGGTCCGCGAGGCCGTCCGCGAGGTGGTCGAGCGCAACGAGGACCAGGTCCGCGAGGAGGGGATGGGCGCGTTCTCCGCGCTGATGGGTGAGTGCATGGGCGCGCTGCGGGGCAAGGCCGACGGCGAGGTGGTCAGCGACGTGCTGCGTGAGGAGATCCGGCGGTACGCCGAGGCGTAGCCGTCAGTCGCCGTCCGCGTCCGTGCCGTCGCCGGCGCCGTCCGTCCCCGCCCGGTCCGGCCCGTCGCCAGCGCCGGGTTCGGGGGACCCGTCTGACTCCGCCGCCAGCTCCCCGCTGGTCTTCCAGTGGTCGGGCTCGTCGTACTCGTCGAGCAGCTTCCGCCGGTGGTCGAGCTGCCGCCGCACCCGCCGGCAGACCCCCAGCAGGGTGTGGACCTCCCGGTCGGTGGGATGGGCGCGACCGAGCAGCCGCCGGACGAGCAGGCCGATCCGCGACCGCTCGGGCTCCTCGTAGCCGGCGGCGTCGAGCAGGTCGGCGACGAATTCGTGGAGGCGCTCGACCTCGCCCTCCTCTGCCCGCTCGCGCTCCAGGTCGGGGAGCTGGGTCTCTTCGACGGTCAGGTCGCGGAGCTCGTAGAGGACCACCGTCGCGGCCTGGCCGAGGTTGAGGACGGGGTAGTCGGCGCTCGCGGGGATGGAACAGACCTCGTCGAGGCGTTCGAGTTCGTCGTTCGAGAGCCCGGTGCCCTCGCGCCCGAAGACCAGCGCGGTCCGGGTCCCTACGTCGCGGAGGCTGTCGGCGAGGTCCGCTGGCGTGCGGTACGGAAAGCGGACGTGCCGGCGGCTGTCCTCGCCGGTGATGGCGGTGAAGCCGACGGTGTGGAACTCCTCGACGACGGCGTCGAGGGTCGTGACCGCGGCGTTCGGGAGGACGTCCTCCCGGGCGTGGCCGGCGAAGCCGTAGGCCTCGCCGCCGGGATCGATGGGCGGCGGGTCGACCAGGCGCAGGTCGTCCAGCTCGAAGTTCTTCATCGCCCTGGCGATGGTGCCGACGTTGCCTGGGGTCTCGGCGTCGACCACGACGACGACGGGCTTCGTTCGCCCGCTCATTCGGCCGGATAATCCGTGTCGAGGTCGAGGTCCGCCTCGGCGAGGTCCTCGGGGTCGAGCCTCCCGTCGCCCCCGCTTCCGTCCTCGCCGATCAGCTCCGCGTACGCGGCCTTGAGGTCGACCGCCTCGCCGTCAAACCCCGCCTCGAGGCGACGCTGGACCTCCTCGGGTCCCGGCGGGTCGGGCAGCCCCTCGGGGTCGGTCTCGACGTGTTCGACCCCGACGTAGTCCGCCGGCGCGCGCCCGCCGTCGTCGAACCACCGGTGGAAGGCGTCCCGGAGCTCCGGTTCGCCGCGGTACGCGTCGCCGCCCGCCTCGCGGAACCAGTAGACGAAGTCGTCCTCGTGGTCGTCACAGAGCACCACCTCGTCGCCGGGTTCCCCGTAGACGACCGTCGCCTGCCGACGGCACTCCCTGTCCCCCTCGCCGTGGATCAGGTAGCAGGCGTCGCAGGGCTCCTCGACGAGGTACCCCAGACGGAGGAGCCGCTCCCGGTCGTCCTCGTCCATCGCCTCCAGCGGCCGGAACTCGCCGTCCTCGTCGAAGACGGCCTTCTCGTCGAACCGCCACCCGCGGAGGCCGACGCTGACCTTGGTCATCGCCGGGCGTTGCGTCCCGGCGAACAAAAGTGACGCGTTGCGCCGCCCGCGGTCGTCGAACACCGCGGGGCCTATGGTCGTCGCTCCCAACTCGCAGGTATGCGAAACGTGGACGCCGGGGGGCTCGGCATCGGCGACGACTACCCGCCGCGGCTCATGGGCGTGTTGAACGTCAGCAGCGAGTCGCCGTACAAGCCGAGCGTCTTCGACGATCCGGGCGAGGCGGCCGCCTACGTCGACGGGATGATCGACGAGGGCGCGGACATCGTGGACGTGGGCCTGGAGTCGGCGAACAAGCGCCTGGACGTGCTCTCGGCCGCGGAGGAGCTCGAGCGCCTCGACACCGCCGTGGAGACGATGGCGAGCGTCTCCGGCGACGCGGTCTTCTCCATCGAGACCCGCTACCACGAGGTGGCCGACGAGGCCCTCTCGCGCGGGTTCGACATGGTGAACGACATCTGCGGGTTCGCCGACCCCGAGATGCCCCGGGTGTGCGAGGATCACGACGTCGCGGTCGCGAAGATGGCCAGCCCGCCCGACCTCGAGCGGCCGGGGGCCGTCGACGACGTCGACTGGGCGGCCCGGAAGTCGCCGGCGTGGGCCGAGCGGGCGACCTACGTCGACAAAGTGTACGAGTCGCTACGGTTCAACGGGCTCACCGACAGGACCATCCTCGATCCGGCGTTCGGCGGCTGGAGCGAGCGCAAGACCGTCGAGCACGACCGGGAGACGTTCCGTCGCCTTCGGGAGTTCCGCGGGTTCGGCCGGCCGCTTCTGGTCTCCATCAACCGCAAGAACTTCCTCCGCCGGGTGGCCGGCCGGGACACCGAGGGCGCCCTGCCGGTCAGCCTCGCCGCGACGGCGATGGCCGTCGAGCGGGGCGCCCACGTCGTCCGGACCCACGACGTCGCCGAGACGCGGGACGCGGCTCTGATCGGGAAGGAGTTCGCCGGCCGGCGCGTCAGGGAGCCCGGCGACGTCTCAGTCGAGGAGCTCGACGTGACCACGGTCGGGGAGGCCCGGCGTCACCTGGACCGGCTGGACGCCGACCCGGAGGCCGCCAGGCGGGCGGTCTCGCGGGCCTTCGAGCTGGAGGGGCTCGGCCCCGACGACCGCGAGGCGCTCGCGACGGCCGCCGCCGGCACCGGCGCCGTCGTCGCCCCGTCCGGATCCGGAGCGTTCCTCGCCGGGTCGCCGGCGGCGCTCCGGGCCGTCGCCGACGCCGCCGAGGGGAGCGCGGCCCTCGCGGCGGCGCTGGAGCGGCTCGACGCCGAAACCGGTCCGAGCTAAGAGAAAACTTATGTCGGAAGCGCGTAAACCGATGGCTTGGAAGCCGGGAAGGCACGCGGGTAGGGGTACTTCGTGCCCTCCCGGCCCACGCCGACAACACGCCCAGGAGCCACGAGCATGGAGTTCTCCCGCTGGGAACCGGTCTACGAGCTGATACTGGCCGACTTCGGCTACGACCGGGCCGCCGACGAACGGGCCCGGGACCTGCTCGCGGAGCGCGCCGACCCGTTCGACCCCGCCCGGCTCGCGGCGCTCGACGGCGCCGCGGTCGCCGTCGCCGGCGCCGGCCCGTCGCTGGAGGCGACCGCCGACCGCGCCGCGGCCGCCGACGCCGTCGTCGCCGCCTCGACGGCCGCCGACCGCCTCCGGGACGCCGGCGTGGGCGTCGACCTCGTCGTGACCGACCTCGACAAGCACCCCCGGACCGTCGCGGACCTGACCGCCGAGGGCGTCCCCGTCGCGGTCCACGCCCACGGCGACAACGTCGGGCTCCTGCGGGAGTGGCTCCCCGAGTGCGACCGCGCGAACGTCCTCCCGACGACGCAGGCCGCGCCGCGGGGGCCCGCCGTCAACCACGGCGGGTTCACCGACGGCGACCGGGCGGCGTTCCTCGCCGACGCCCTCGGGGCCGCCAGCCTCGCGTTCCCGGGGTGGGATCTCGCCGACCCGAGCGTCGGTCCGGCGAAACGCGAGAAGTTGCGGTGGGCCGAGCGGCTGCTCGCGTGGCTGGAGCGCCGGCGAGGCGACCGCTTCTCCCTGCTCGACGGTCGCCGCGGCGCCGAGCGTTTCGGCGACGAGTGAGGCGGTACTTTCACCCGCTCCCCGGCCTTGGCGCGCACATGCAGATCCACTGGCACCGGCGGGACCTGCGGCGCGCCGACAACCGCGCGCTGGCGGTCGCCGCCGGCCGCGCGGCGGGCGGTGACGACGTGTCCGGGCCGGTCGTCCCGGTCTTCGTCTTCGACGACGACGTGCTCGCACACGCCGGGCCGCCGCGCGTCCGCTTCATGCTCGACGCGCTCGCCGCCCTGCGGGACCGGTACCGCGAGCGGGGAAGCGACCTGGTCGTCGCGCGCGGCGACCCGCGTTCGGTCCTCCCGTCGCTCGCCGACGAGTACGGCGCCGAGAGGGTGGTCTGGAACCGCGACTACTCCGGGCTGGCGCGGGAGCGCGACGCCGCCGTCCGCCGCGCCCTCGACGAGGCCGGCGTGGCCCGGGCGACCTTCCACGACCACCTCCACCACGAACCCGGGTCCATCACGACCAACGCCGGCGACCCCTACTCGGTCTTCACGTACTTCGGGCGGAAGTGGCACGACCGGGAGAAGGCCGACCCGTACCCCGAACCGGCCCCCGGGGACCTCGCGGACGTCGATGGCGACCCGCTCCCCTCCATCGGCGACCTCGGGTTCGACGAGCCCGAGGCAGAGGTGCCCGAGGCGGGTCCGGCGGCGGCCCGCGAGCGGCTGGCCGCGTTCTGCGACGGCCCCGTCTTCCGCTACGAGGAGGACCGGGAGTACCCCGCACGGGCGGGCACCTCGCGGCTCTCGACCGACCTCAAGTGGGGGACGATCGGCGTCCGCGAGGTCCACGCGGCGACCGCGGAGGCGATGGCGTCGGCGAGCGGGGACCGGGCCGAGTCGGTCGAGGAGTTCCAGTCCCAGCTGGCCTGGCGGGAGTTCTACGCCCACGTCCTCGCGTTCAACCCGGAAGTGGTGACGGAGAACTACACGTCCTACGAGAACCCAATCGAGTGGCGCGAGGACCCCGAGGCCCTGCGGGCGTGGAAGGACGGCGAGACGGGCTACCCCATCGTCGACGCGGGGATGCGACAGCTCCGCAGGGAGGCGTTCATGCACAACCGCGTGCGGATGATCGTCGCCTCGTTCCTGACGAAGGACCTCCTCCTCGACTGGCGCGAGGGGTACGACTGGTTCCGCGAGAAGCTGGCCGACCACGACACCGCGAACGACAACGGCGGCTGGCAGTGGGCGGCCTCCACGGGGACGGACGCCCAGCCCTACTTCCGGATCTTCAACCCGATGACGCAGGGCGAGCGGTACGACCCCGACGCCGAGTACATCCGCGAGTACGTGCCCGAACTCCGGGGCGTCGACCCCGAGGTGATCCACGGGTGGCACGAACTCACCCCGACCCAGCGGCGGAACGCGGCCCCCGACTACCCGGCCCCAATCGTCGACCACGCGGAGCGCCGTGAGGCGGCGCTCTCGATGTTCGAGCGGGCCCGCGGCGAGGACGGGGACGACTGACGCCGGGGACGCCGTGGATGCCGTGGATGCCGGGGACGCCGTGGATGCCGTGGATGCCGGGGACGCCGTGGATGCCGTGGATGCCGGGGACGCCGGCGGTCGAGCGGGCCTTTTTGCGCCCCCGCCGCGTCGGGGACGGTATGACGCGCGTCGCCGTCCTCATCTACGACGGGTTCGACGAACTGGACGCCGTGGGGCCGTACGAGACGTTCCACGCGGCCGCCGGCCGCGGCGCGGACATCGACGCCTCGCTGGTCACGCTGGAGCCCCGCGACCGAGTGCGGGCGAGCCACGGCATGGTCGTCGAACCCCACGGCGTCCTCCCGGACCCCGACGGCGCGGACGCCCCGGACCTCCTCGTCGTCCCGGGCGGCGGGTGGAACGACCGGTCGGAGGAGGGCGCGTGGGCGGAAGCCGAGCGCGGCGTCGTTCCGGACGCCGTCGCGGCCCACCACGCCGCCGGGGCGACGGTCGCGTCGGTGTGTACCGGCGGGATGCTCCTCGCCCGGGCCGGCCTGCTCGACGGCCGGCCGGCGGTGACCCACCGCGGCGCGCTCGACGACCTCCGGGAGACGGGCGCCCGGGTCGTCGAGCAGCGGGTCGTCGACGACGGCGACGTCGTGACCGCCGGCGGGATCACGTCCGGCATCGACCTCGCGCTCCACCTGGTCGAGCGGTACGCCGGCGCCGCCACGGCCGAGGCGGTCGCGGACAACCTGGAGTACGTCAGAGGGTCCGGACCAGTCTGAGGACCAGGCCGGCCGCGACGGCGGTGACGGCCGCGAGCGCGCCCCACGCGACGCGGTAGGCGGTCGCGTCCACCAGATAGCCGAAGAGCGGCGGCGCGGCCAGCCCGCCGACGTTCATCACGACCTGCCCCGCCGCCGTCGCCGCGCCGAGGCGGTCCTCGGGAACCAGCGCGGTCAGACACGCGAAGTAGAGCCCCGGGAACCCGACCAGCGCGAGGCCGAGGACGACGAACGCGGCCGCCGTGACCGCGGGCGACCGGACGACAGCGACGGCCACCGTCGCGAGCACCGCCACGACCGTCTGGCCGAGAAGGACGGCAGCCGCGGCGGGGGCGTCGTTGAGCGGGAGGCGGTCGGCGAGCGCGCCGCCGCCGAGCCGTCCGGCGCTCCCGGCGACCTGGACGCCGGCGAGGGTCGCCCCCGCGACCCCGGCGGCGGCGCCCACCGCCTCGGTCATGTGCAGGACGACGTAGCCGGTGGTGGTGAAGATGGCCGCGCCGAGGAAGAACCCGGCGACGACGAGCGGACGGTAGCCGGGCAGCCCGGCCAACCCGCCGAGGTCCGGAACGACGGTCCCGGTCCGGCCGCCGCCGCCGTCGCTCCCGGCACGGACGGCGTAGACCGCGGCGACGACGAGCGCCGTCCCGCCCGCGGCCACGAACCCGGCGCGCCAGCCGAGCGACACCGCCGCCGCGCCGGTCACCAGCAGGGCGCCCAGGCCGCTCCCGGCGCTCACGCCCACCTGCTTCGCGTTGACCGCAAGGCCGTGGCGGTCGGGTGGCGCCACCCTGACCACCGCGCGGTTGGTCGCCGGGACCGACGTCGCGTAGCACGTCCCGACGACGAGCAGCGCCGCGAGGAGGACCGGATACCCCGGGGCCACCGTGACGCCGAGCGTCCCCGCCGCCGTGCCGACCAGCCCCCCGACAAGCACCGGCCGGTCGCCGTAGGCGTCGACGACCGCGCCGGATGGCAGGAGGCCCACGGTGTACCCGAGGACCACCGCGGTCACCGCGAACCCGACCGCGGCACGCGAGAGCCCGAACGACCCGCGGAGCGCCGCCGTCGCGGCGAACACGGCATAAAAGCAGGTGCTCGCGGACACCTGCCAGCCCGCGACCGCGCCCACGCCCCGCCACCCTGACACGCCGCCCCCTCTGCCCCCGTCTCACAAGTGTCCTGTCCTTCCGGCGACCCGCGGTATTGCGGTGTGATAACGGTTCTACATCAAGCTTTATGCCACGACGACACGTTTCATCGGACGGAGGCATTAGCCATGAGCGATTACGAACTCGATCCTCTTCCGTACGACTACGACGCCCTCGAGCCGCACATCAGCGAGCAGGTCCTGACGTGGCACCACGACACCCACCACCAGGGCTACGTAAACGGCTGGAACAGCGCCGAGGAGACCCTGGCCGAGAACCGCGAGGCGGGCGACTTCTCCTCCTCGGCGGGCGCCATCCGCTCGGTGACCCACAACTCCTCGGGTCACATCCTCCATGACCTGTTCTGGCAGAACATGTCGCCGGAGGGTGGCGACGAGCCGGGCGGCGCCCTCGGGGACCGCATCGAGGAGGACTTCGGCAGCTACGACGCCTGGGAGGGCGAGTTCCGCGCCGCCGCGAAGGACGCCTCGGGCTGGGCGCTCCTGGTCTACGACACGTTCAGCAACCAGCTCCGGAACGTCGTCGTCGACAACCACGACGAGGGCGCCGTCTGGGGCGGCCACCCGATCCTCGCGCTCGACGTCTGGGAGCACTCCTACTACTACGACTACGGCCCCGCCC
>JBDGSZ010000046.1:0-11115 GCA_042217265.1 Haloferacaceae archaeon | reverse complement strand
CCACCGGGCGGCCAGCCGCGAGACCGTGAGGCCGTTGGTCTCGATCACCTCGCCGAGGTCGGGATCGTCCTGGACCAGCTCCTCGCCCGTGGGGATCACCTCGACGGTCGGGCGCTCCCGGACGGTCACCTCGTCGAGGCCGACCGCCTTCAGCAGCCCGAGGTCGGAGGGCCGGAGGACGTGCCCGGGGTCGAACAGCGCCGCGCCCTCGTCGACGTCCTCGCCGACGGGGCCGACGTTCTCGCCCTCCGCGACGGCGTCGAACACCTCGACCTCGTCGCCCACCCGCTCGGCGTGTTCGATCATCACCACGGCGTCGGCGCCGTCGGGGAGCGGGCTGCCGGTGTGGACGCGGGCGGCCTCGCTCGGGGCGACGGCGTCGGCCGCCTCCGGGTCGCCGCCAGCACGCAGGCGGAGGGCACTCGGCGAGCGGTCGGAGGCGCCGAAGGTGTCCTCGGCCCGGACGGCGTATCCGTCCATCGCCGCCCGCTCGTAGCCCGGAACCGGCCGCGGGGCGGTCACGCGCTCCGCGAGCGTCCGGCCGTCGGCCGACCCGAGGGGAACGCGGTCGGTTCGGCCGTGCGCGTCGACGGCGTCGAGCAGGCGGTTGCGGGCGGCGGCCAGCCGGGTGCGTTGCTTGAACCCGGCCTCGCGCCGGTCGTGGTCGCTCATGTGGCTCGCTTGGGGAGGCCGCGGGATAGGCTCTGTCCCGCCTGCCCGCCGGTGAGCCACACGGTGTCGTCCGCCGTGGGGCGTCGCGCGAACCGAAAGCACTTGCCGGCCGACCCGCGACGCGTCGACCATGCCCCCGCACACGCGTCGCGAGGCGCTCGCCCTCCTCGGGGCCGCCGCGACCGCCGGCTGTCTCGGCGGCGACGGCCCCGGAACCGCGACCGCGAACACGGACCGCCGGACGGACGGCTCGTCGCCGACCCCGTCGCCGGCCGGGTCGCCGACGAGCTACGGCCCGACCCCGGCCGCCGAGCCGTGGATCGAGCGGATTACCGTCGAAAGCGGCCCGGCCACGGCGTCGACGGCGGCTCCGTCGCCGGGCGCCGACGCCTGGCCGAGCGCGAAGCGCGACCTCGCCGCGACCGCGAGCGCGCCGGCGGCGGCCGCGCCGAACCCGCCGCTCGCCCGCGAAGTGCTCGCGACGACGGGCCAGGAGTCGACCAACACCCCGGCGGTCGACGGGGACGTCGCGGTGGTGCTGACGGGCAGCCCCGACGCGACCCTGCTGGGGCTCGACCCGACGGGCGGCGAGACGCGGTGGTCCCGGACCCGCGACGACCTCGGTCACGCCAGCCCCGCCCTGGCCGGCGGAACGGCGTTCGTCCCGTGGGGGTACTACAAGCGCGACGAGCACGTGACCGCCGTCGACGCGGCGACGGGGGCGGACCGCTGGGAGGCCGACGTGGGCGAGTCGCCGGCCTGTGACCCGGTCGTCGCCGACGGAACCGTCTACGCCGGGACGGACGGAACCGCGGTCGTGACGGCGCTCGACGCCGGGTCGGGGGAGCGATGCTTCCGGCTGACGCTCCCGACCCCGTCGACCGCCGTGCGGCGGGTGGCGGTCGTCGACGGCCGCGTCTATGCCGGGACGCTCGGCTTCGAGTCGGACGTGCCGGACGTGGGGCACGTCCTCGCGTTCGACCCCGCGAGCGGCGAGGCCGTCTGGGCGCGGAAGACGGACGCGCCCGTGGCGGACCTCGCGGTCGCCGACGGAACGGTCGTCGTCGGCACGGCCGATCGGGCGCTGGCGCTCGACGCCGCGACCGGCCGGAAGCGGTGGTCCCACGACGTCGCGGGCGGCGGCGTCGGGGCGGTCGCGGTCGACGGCGACGGCGCGTACCTCGGCACCGACGGCACGGTCCGGGCGCTGACGGCCGGCGGCGACGAGCGGTGGCGGGCCGACGCGGGCGGGTCGTTCGGCCTGGCGGTCGCCGGCGGGACGGTGTACGCCGGGAACAGCGACGGCCTGGCGGTCGTCGACGCCGCAGGGACGGTCCGGTGGCGTGACGGGGGGCCGATGCCGACCGGCGGGCCGGTCGTCGCCGGGGGACGGGCGTACGTCGGAACCGCGGACGGGCGGCTCCTGGGGTACGCGCCGAACGGGGGGTGAACGGACCGATACCGCGGGGTTTTTCGACGGTCGCCCCCTATCGCGGTCCATGTCGACCCTGCGCGAGGCGCTCCGCGAACTCCCGGAGGCGGTGTTCGCCGATCTCCTCGAGAGCGACGATGCCTACTTGTTGGTCGTCGATTTGCCCGGCGTGACCGCGGAGACGGTCGAACTCTCCGTCGAGCG
The DNA here is from genome assembly GCA_042217265.1 of Haloferacaceae archaeon. Lineage (GTDB taxonomy): Archaea > Halobacteriota > Halobacteria > Halobacteriales > Haloferacaceae > CAZMLQ01. Next base: position 8,807 of record JBDGSZ010000046.1, on the reverse strand, counting down.
GGGCCGACTGGTCGTCGAGGCCCGGCGCGAGAAGGACCTGCCGTCGGAGTTCCGGTACGTCCGCGAGGACCGGTCGCTGTTCCTCGACGCGGAACTGCCGCTCCCGCCGGACGCGACGGGGGCCGGGGCCTCGGCCCGCGTCGACCGCGGGGTCCTCGAGGTCGAACTCCCCAAGCGCGAGTCCGCGCCCGAGCGGACCATCCCCGTCGAGGACGCGTAACGGCGGGGTGGTCACGCTGGTCAATCTCCGCGCCTACTGGCGGTTCCTCCGTGTCCTCTACCAGTTCTTCCCGCTCATCGTCGCATACGTCCGCGACCGCCGCCGGTACGTCCTGTTCGGCGGGAGCCGGCAGGTCGACCCGGAGACGCAGGCCAGCCGCGCGGAGGTCCTGCTCGACTCGCTGCTGACCCTCGGTCCGACGTTCATCAAGCTCGGGCAGCTGCTCTCGACGCGTCCGGACGTCCTCCCGCCGGCGTACATCGAGGTGCTGTCGAGCCTCCAGGACGACGTCCCGCCGGCGCCCTGGTCGGAGGCCCGCCAGGTGGTCGAGGCGGAGCTCGGCCCGGTCGAGGACGTCTTCGACGAGTTCGACACGGATCCGCTCAGCGGCGCCAGCCTCGGCCAGGTCTACCGCGCCACCTACGAGGGCGACCCGGTCGCGGTGAAGGTCCGCCGTCCGGGGGTCGAGGGCCTCGTCGAGGCCGACCTCCGGGCCATCCGCTGGCTCCTGCCGATCATCCTCGTGTTCATGGACGAGGGACGGGCGTTCTCGCTGGAGAACCTCGCCGACGAGTTCGCGCGCACCATCCGCGAGGAGATGGACTACCAGCGCGAGCGGCGGGTCCTCCAGCGGATCCGGGCGAACTTCGAGGGGAACGACGACGTCAGGGTCCCGGAGGCCGTGCCGGAGGTCTCCGGCCCGCGGGTGCTGACGATGGAGTACGTCGGCGGCATCAAGATCAACGACGTCGAGCGCCTGGAGCGCGAGGGGTTCGACCGCACGGAGCTGGCCGAGAAGCTCCAGCGGGCCTACCTCCAGATGATCATCCAGGACGGCACGTTCCACGCCGACCCGCACCCGGGGAACCTCTCGGTCGCGCCCGACGGCGCCATCGTCTTCTACGACTTCGGGATGAGCGGCGAGGTGAGCCCATACGTCCAGGACAGAATCGTCGAGTTCTACATCGCCGTGGCGAACCAGGACATCGACGGCATCCTCGACGCGATGGTCGAGATGGGGACGCTCTCCCCGGAGGCCGACCGGCAGGTGATGGCCAACGTGATGGAGCTGGCCATCGCGGACGTGCGCGGCGAGGAGATCGAGCAGTACCGCGTCCAGCAGGTCATCCAGCAGGTCGAGGACACCATCTACGAGTTCCCGCTCCGCCTGCCGCGCAACTTCGCGCTCATCCTGCGGGTGGCGACGGTCGTCGAGGGGGTCTGCGTGACCCTCGACCCCGACTTCGATTTCATCTCGGTCGCCACCGACTACCTCACCGAGGAGGGCTACCGCGAGGAGTCGGTCCGGAAGGTCGTCGACGAGGCGGCGACGCAGGTCCGCGAGACCGGCGAGGCGCTGTTCGACGTCCCGCCGAACCTCAACGACGTGCTGACCGACATCCAGCGCGAGTCGGTCACGGTCAACGTCAACATCAAGGACGAGGACGACGCGCTCGCCCGGCTGGCCCGCCGCATCGTCTACGGCATCCTCCTCGCGGTCGGCGTCCTCTCGACGGCCGTCCTCTACTCGTTCAACGAGAGCGTCGAGGCCGCCGCCGTCGCCGGGGCGCTCACGCTCCCGGTGGCCTTCCTCCTCTACCGGTCGTTCCGGAAGCGCAAGGGCCTGACCGCCCGCCCGCAGTTCACCCGCCAGGAGATGCGCAAGCGGCGCGGCGAAAGCGGGGATGGGACCACCTCGCTCGCGCCCGGGGACTTCGCCGAGACCGACGCCGGAAGCGGGTCGGCCGACGGGACCGACCCCGACGCCGGTGACGGCGAGGCGGACGGCGGCACCGCCATCGACGTCCGCCCAGGCGACGACTCCTGACCGTCCGTACCGGCGCCGTTCCAAACGGTTTTTACCGGCGTCGCGGGTAGGAACGGGTATGCCGCGAGAGCAGAAGCAGGTCCGCGACCTCCAGGAGGGCAGTTACGTCATGATGGAGGACGCGCCGTGTAAGATCAGGGGTTACAGCACGGCGAAACCGGGGAAGCACGGGAGCGCGAAGGCCCGCATCGAGGGCGAGGGCGTCTTCGACGGCAGGAAGCGCAGCCTGTCCCAGCCGGTCGACGCGAAGGTTTGGGTGCCGATCATCGAGCGCAAGCAGGGCCAGGTCGTCTCCGTCGACGGCAACGACGCCCAGGTGATGGACCTCGACACCTACGAGACGTTCACGATGCGGGTCCCGGAGGGCGAGTCGTTCGACCCCGACGACAACATCGAGTACCTCGAGTACGAGGGACAGCGCAAGGTCGTCGGGTAGAGCCGTGACCACGTTCCCCGGAGCGGACGCGGACCGCGACGCGGCCGACTACGTCGTGGTCGGCGCGCCGCTGGACGCCACCACCACCTTCCGACCGGGCGCGCGCTTCGGACCGGACCGGGTGCGGCGCTTCGCCCGCCCCTTCGACGACTACGACCGGCGCACCGACGCCGACTTCTCCGACCGCTCGGTCCACGACGCGGGCGACGTCGCCCCGTGGGACGCCACCGACGAGTACCTCGACCACCTGGCGGCGGAACTCCGGGCCGCGGTCTTCGACGGCGCCGTTCCCGTCGCCGTCGGCGGCGAACACACCGTCTCGTGGGCGGGCGTCCGGGCGACCGACCCGGACACCTTCGTCGTCCTCGACGCCCACCTGGACCTGCGTGACGCCCACGGCGGCAACCCGCTGAACCACGCCTGCGTCACCCGGCGCGTCCTCGACGGACGCGACGACCGGGACGGCCCGACCGCCGACCGCGCCGTCGTCCTCGGCGCCCGCACCGGGTCGCGGGCGGAGTGGGACCGGGCCGCGGCCGCCGACGTGACCGTCGTCCCCCCGGAGGACGTGGCGGCGTGGCTCGCGGATCTCGACCCCGCGACCCTGGGCGACGCCTACCTGAGCGTCGACGTCGACGCCGCCGACCCCGCCGTCGCGCCCGGGACGGGGACGATGGAGCCCTTCGGCCTCGACGCGGCCGACCTCCGGGCGGCCGTCCGGGCGGTCGCGCCCGCCGCCGTCGGGTTCGACGTCGTCGAGGTGAACGATCGGGACGACGGCCAGGCCGCGGCGCTCGGCGGGAAGCTGCTCCGGGAGTTCGTCCACGCGCACGCGGCGTCGGCCTGAGACGCGACCGGCCGCCCGGCGGGCGCACCCGTGGCGGCCTCCCGCGCCGACGCGGTTCTGCCCCTCTTTTGTTCCTCGACGCCGTGGGTACCGACGATGTCCACCCGAGACCCCCCGCCCGCGGGCGGAGGTCACCTGTACGTCGACGCCACGGACCGGGTCACGGTCCTGCACGTCGACGACGACCCCGACTTCGCCGAGATGGTGTCGGTCCACCTCGAACGCGCCGACGGCTCGCTGGAGGTCATCACCGAGACCGACGCGGTCGACGGGCTGGACCGGCTCGCCGACGCCGACGTCGACTGCGTCGTCAGCGACTACGACATGCCGCGGGTCGACGGCCTCGAGTTCCTGAGCGCCGTCCGCGAGGACCACCCGCACCTCCCGTTCATCCTGTTTACGGGCAAGGGAAGCGAGGAGATAGCCAGCGAGGCCGTCTCCGCGGGCGTGACCGACTACCTCCAGAAGGGAACCGGCACCGACCAGTACGCGGTGCTCGCGAACCGAATCGTCAACGTGGTCAGGCAGTACCGCGCGGAACGCGAGGTCGAGCGCGGGTTCCGGGCGATGGAGACCGCCCGCGAGGGCATCGGCATCCTCGACGCCGAGGGCACGTTCCTCTACGTCAACCGGGCGTACGCCGACACCTACGGCTACGACCGCGAGGAGATGGTCGGCGAGCACTGGGAGATGCTCTACCCCGAGAGCCACGTCGACCAAGTCTACGAGGAGATACTCCCGTCGATTCCGGAGAACGGACGGTGGGAGGGGGAGACCGTCCACCTCGCGAAGGACGGAACCCGTCTCGTCGTCGACCACGCGCTCGCCTACACCGACGCCGGCTCGATCATCTGTCTCGCGCGCGACGTCACCGAGGAGCGGGAGCGGCGCCGCATCCCGGACGAGGACCGGGAGCGCTTCGACCCGTTCGTCGACGCCGTCGAGGAGTACGCCATCGTCGCGCTCGACCCGGAGGGCTACGTGACCGGCTGGAACCGGGGGGCGGAACGCATCACGGGCTACGACGCCGACGCCATCCTCGGCCGCCACCTCTCGACGGTCTACCCGGAGGCGCGGGTCGAGGCGGGTCACCCGGACGACCTGCTCGAGCGGGCGCTCGCGGACGGACGGGCGAACGACGAGGGATGGCGCGTTCGCGCGGACGGCTCGCGGTTCTGGGCCGACATGACCGTCACCGCGGTCCTCAACGAGAACGACCGACACCGCGGCTTCGTGACGGTCACGCGGGACGTCACCGACCGGTACGAGGCCCGGCGCGAGCTGGCGGACGAAAAGCGGTTCATCGAGCAGGCGCTCGACATGCTCGACGACGTGTTCTACGTGCTCGATTCGGAGGGGAACGTCTCACGGGTCACCGAGCGCGCCGTGGAGGTGACGGGCTACTCGGAGGCGGAGCTCCTTTCGATGGACCCGGCGGAGCTCTTCCCGGCGGACCAGCGTCCGCGGGTCCGCGCCGACGTCGAGGAGGCCCTCGCGACGGGAAGCGCCGAGCTGGAGGCCGACCTCCTGACGAAGGACGGGCGGACCGTTCCCTACGAGTTCCGCAAGCGCCGGTTCACCGACGACGAGGGGAACGTCGTGGGCGTGGTCGGAATCGGCCGCGACGTCACCGACCGCAAGCGCCGCGAACGCCGCCTCCGGCGCCAGCTCGACCAGTTCGAGGCGTTCGGGAGCGTCCTCTCGCACGACCTGCGGACGCCGCTCCGGACGGCCGAGGGGCGGCTCGAGCTGGCGCGGGAGACGGGTGAACCGGAGCACCTCGACCGGGCCGTGGCGGCCCTGGAGCGGCTGGACGCGCTCATCGACGACCTGGCCACGGTGATGCGCGAGGGCGAACTCGTCGACGAGGTGGCGACGGTCGACGTCGGCGCGGCCGTCCGTGAGGTGTGGAAGGCGCTTCCGACGGGGGACGCCAGTCTCCGGGTTCGCGGGTCGCCGCGGGTCCGTGCCGACCCGAACGCGTTCACGCGGATGGTCGAGAACCTCCTGAAGAACGCGCTCGACCACGGCGGCGACGCCGTGACCGTCGGGACCCTCCCGGACGGCTTCTACGTCGAGGACGACGGGCCGGGCATCCCGGCCGACATCCGCGACGAGGTCTTCGAGCTGGGGTACTCGACGAAGAGCAGCGACGACGGGACGGGGTTCGGACTGGCGAGCGCCCGCCAGATAGCGGTCGCGCACGGGTGGGAGCTGACCGCGACGAAGGGCGCCGACGGCGGCGCGCGCTTCGAGTTCACGGACGTCGAGCTCGCGTCGGCGTAGCCCCGGCCGACGGGACGCGCAGGTTACAAGCCGCGCGGCTCCGAGTCCCGGGCATGGACCTCGCCACCTTCGCCGGCCGGCTCGACGAGGAACTGCGGACCGACGCCTACGCCGACCTCGACGCGTCGGCCAACGGCCTACAGGTCGGCCCGCCGGAGGGAACGGTCGAGCACGCGGCCTTCGCGGTCGACGCCGCCGTCGCCACGGCCGAGGCCGCCGTCGACGCCGGCGCGGACGTCCTCGTCACCCACCACGGCCTGGTGTGGGGCGGGCTGGACCGCGTGACCGGACAGACCTACGAGCGCCTCGCCCCGCTTTTCACGGGCGACCTGGCGCTCTACGTCTCGCACCTGCCGCTCGACGGCCACCCGGAACTGGGCAACGCCGCCGGCCTCGCGGACCTCATCGGCCTGCGCGACCGGGAGCCGTTCGGGGCGCTCGGCTCGGAACACCTCGGCGTCCGGGGCCGGGCGGCCGAGCCCCGCGACGTCGCCGACCTCGCCGCCCTGCTCGACCGCGAACTCGACACCGGGGCGGGCGGCGTGCGGGTCCTCGATTTCGGCCCCGACCGGGTGCGCGACGTGGCGGTCCTCACCGGGAGCGGCGCCGACTACGTCGGCGAGGCCCGCGATGCCGGCGTCGACGCGCTCGTCACCGGCGAGGGGAAGGGGAAGGCGTACCACGAGGCCAGGGAGGCGGGGCTGAACGTCCTGCTGGCGGGCCACTACGCCACGGAGACGTTCGGCGTGCGGGCGCTGCGGGAGCGCGCCGAGTCCTGGGGGCTGGAGACGACGTTCGTCGACCACCCGACCGGACTGTAGGGTGGACCGTCGACGCCCCGCCCGCCGCCGGTGGCCGGCGACGCGCCGTCCCGGTCCGGCCGAACCGCGGCGTTCAAACCGCTCCCCGACCCAGACCGGGGCATGACGGAGGACGGCGGAGACGGCGAGTCGGGTGCGAGCGGCGCGCCGCATCCCGACGACGACGGCTCCGGGCGCGAGGAGTTCGCTCACGACCCGCTCGGCGGCGTCTCGGTGCGCGGAGGGATGACCGTCGGCGACCTCGTCGACGCGTACGGGGAGGCCGGCATCGGCGCGGCCGACCTCCACGACGCGGCCGGGCTGACCGCCGAGATGTTCGGCGACGACGACGTGACCGTCCTGCTGGGGCTGGCGGGTGCGATGGTCCCCACGGGGATGCGGCCGCTCGTCGCCGACCTCGTCCGTGACGGATACGTCGACGCCCTGGTGACGACGGGCGCGAACCTCACACACGACGGCATCGAGGCCATCGGCGGCCGACACCACCACGGTCGCGCGGCGGGCGAGGGGTCGCTCCGTGACCACGACGAGCGGCTCCGCGAGGAGGGCGTCGACCGCATCTACAACGTCTACCTCCCGCAGGAGCACTTCGAACTGTTCGAGTCACACCTCCGCGAACGGGTCTTCCCCGCGGTCGAGCGGACCGTGTCCATCCGGGAGTTCGTGACCGAACTCGGGCGGGCCAACCTCGAGCGCAACCGGGAGGCGGACGTCGACGCCGACCCGGGCGTCGCCGCGGCGGCCTACGAGGCCGACGTGCCGGTGTACGTCCCGGCGATCCAGGACTCCGTGCTCGGCATCCAGGCGTGGATGTACTCCCAGGTGTCGGAGTTCGCGCTCGACGCGCTCGGCGACATGACAGAACTGTCGGACCTCGCGTTCGACGCCGAGCGCGCCGGCGCCCTGCTCGTCGGCGGGGGGGTACCGAAGAACTACGTCCTCCAGACGATGCTCACCGTCCCCGACGCCTACGACCACGCCGTCCAGCTGACGACCGACCCCGAACACACCGGCGGGCTGTCGGGCGCGACGCTCTCGGAGGCCCGTTCTTGGGGGAAGCTGGAACCCGACGCGGAGCACGCCACCGTCGTCGGCGACGCGACCATCACCCTCCCGCTCCTGATCGCCGCGGCGCGAGAGCGGGTGGAGTGACCGGGTCGGGCCCCCCGCGACCGCCCGACCGCCCGACAAACCGTCGCGTTCTTGACGCGGGCCGGCGAACCGACGAGCAATGTACGACGACATCCTGCTCCCCACCGACGGGGGGGACTCGACGGGTGCGGTCGTCGACCACGCCGCCGCCATCGCCGCCGACCGGGACGCCACGGTCCACGTCCTCTACGTCGTCGACGAGCGGTCCTTCCTCACCCTGGCCGACGACCTCCGGGACCAGGTCCGCGCGGAGTTCGAGGCCGAGGGCGATGCGGCGGTCGATGCCGCCAGCGGCTCGCTCGCTGCTCGTGGCGTCGCGACGACCACGGCCGTCCGGGAGGGCGACCCTGCCGAGGAAATTCTCGCGTACGCCGACGAACACGGGGTCGACCTCGTGACGATGGGCACCCACGGGGCCAACTACCGACAGAACATGGTCGGCAGCGTCTCCGCGCAGGTGGTCGCCGAGTCGAGCGTCCCCGTCCTCACCGTCCGGATCGACGGGTAGCGACCCGACCGAAGACACTTCCGCCGACGGACCGTTCACCCGGCCGGCCGATGACGAGGCCACCGGGCCGAGCCGGGGTGGCGCCCGGCGACGACGAGCCCTATGAGTGCCGAGGCCAGCTTTCTATCCATACATTTCGGGAAAGAAGTGCACGAACGTCAGAGAATCGCGTCTGCTACCTGCTGAGAGAGGATAGTCGTAAGTTCCAACAGAATAGAGTGCACTCTGAGCGGTTAGATTAGATGTGAGGTCTGTACGACTCTATCCTAAGGGCTATACGAATTGGCACAGAGACGAAAAATATGCCTGACGATGAGTTCAGAATCTCTGAAGAAGAACGAGAACGCTTAGTAGCAGAAGAGGTGGATGAATTCCCGATTGAGACTCCCAAATACACAACTTACCTTCTGAATCCTGCTATCAATCTCTCCCAATCGAACCGTCCAGAGGTAGTCGGACAGATGAGTGATATTATCGAAGAGTTTCGAGAGCAGCATCCTGAAGGAAATTTCGAAGATTGGATTGAATTTTACTTTGAGGAATACGGCGGCGAAGAGCGGTTAGAGGAGGCTACTGAAATGGCGTATCCGATGGTAGAGAAGATGAAAGAAGCATTCGAACAAGTTGATAGGGATTTAACACATAACTATCTTCCTCCAGTTGGCAACTTCTCGCAGCGGATCGGTGACTGATCAGCGGTGAGGCTTAT